>JALNWE010000042.1 GCA_023231065.1 Bacteroidales bacterium | reverse complement strand
CATGGCGCTATCATGCACACTGGCCGGGGTAACCTGATAATTCGTAATGAGCTTGCTCCCGTTATTGATCTTGATGTGGTTTTTGTAGCCAAAGAAAGTTTTCCCGTTTTTCTTGGTCCAATCGGCATCCAGGTCTTTTTGTTCAAGCTTATTGGGATTGTTCTGCCAATCTTCCGGGACGTTGCCCTCGCGAACTTGTTTGTTTTCTTCCCGGGTATTACGCTGTCTTGGAACTTGTACGATGGAAGCATCAACGATAGCACCGTCTTTAAGCAATAAGCCTGCATTCTCGAATTTCTCATTGAACAAGGAGAAGATATCCTCAATGATATAGTGCGTCTTCAACTGTTCACGATAGTGCCAGATGGTCTTGGCATCCGGCACCTGAGCATAGGATTCAATACCGAGAAATTTACAGAAACTATGCCGGTCAAGAATTTGATACTCGGTGTTGTCATCCGAAAGATTGTACATACGCTGAAGAACCAGAACTTTGAACATCATCACACGATCAAACGAAGGCCGGCCACCATGTGAGGGTTCAGTCACAGCAAAGGCTTTATCGATGACCGGACGAAAATCTTCCCAACGAATAAAGTGGTTTAGTTGTTCCAGTGGATCTTTCATGGTACTGATCTTTTCCTCACGAAATTGGTCCTCAAATAGTCCGCGGTTCTGGTTTTTGCGTATCTTTCCTTGTTTTCATTAAAGATACGTATTATATATCCTTGTATAAATTTGACATACTGATAGTTATGACATTTTTATTAACAATTCAGTTTTTAGAGACACCCTTAACTTAGTGCTTTATCTGCTAAAACAATTCTATGTTATGCGACGTTCAATTCCAAAAGAAATAAAAATTATTCTTTTTACTTTATTGGTTTTTATTGTTTTCTTACTAATCATAGGTGTTGCAAAAAAAGTGCTACAATCCTCCAGAAATGGATTAATAATGGATTTCCTTATTGAAATAATTACAAAGACTGGGCTTATCATATTTCTAATATTAGTAATGAAATTCAATGGACTATATGAAATCAATGGGTGGAAAAGGAATATAAAGATTAAAAATACTCAGGCATTTGGAATGGTTACAATGATCATTGGCATTATGATATTTAATAATAGATCAATATATATGTCTGTGCCTTTTAATATCTTAATATTATTCATTGCAAGCAATTTATTAACGGGATCATCCGAAGAAATCGTAATGAGGGGAATAATTCAGCCATTGGTAATAAAAGCACAAGCTCATAGCAAGGCGGCCATCATTAAAGGAGTATTGATGACATCAATATTATTTAGCTTAATACACTTTTTCAATCTTATAAAAGATCCAGGTAATTGGGTTGGCATATTATATCAGGTGTTTTTTGCAATGTGCATTGGGATATTTTTTGGTGGTTTATTAATAAGGACTGGCAATTTAATACCGGTCTGTATTATACACGGATTGATAAATTTTGCTTTTGGAATTTCGAAATTGAAGATTTATCTAAATGTAGAAAATATTCCAGCAGAACAAGATAACTTTAAGATATTATCCCTGGTCGTTACAAGTATAGTTTTTCTTTTAATTGGATTCAGCGGGTTGTTTATGATTAAAATGACCGATGAACAGGAATATATCGAAAGGATAAGAAGAATCAAATCATTAAATTAATGATTACTCAAGTTGTTGAATACCTTCAGTGAACGCCATCTATATCCAAAGGAAGCTATTCTCATCTGTACTGCCCTTTTATCCTGAAAATGACTTTTTTCTTTAGACCAGGCTGAAAAATTGGTGTCCGGTTCCGTCACCAACAATTTTCTTTTCTTTTCTAATTAGAGTCTGCTGATTAAGTCTGATGGATATTTTAACTGGTTTTTAATTCAAAGTCATCGAGATAATTCCAGTGTTGGATGTTTTTCATAATGAATTCCACAATGAAGTTTGCTGAATAAGTATGTTTGGATAAAATTTGGCAATAGGTACTCATCCCGATTAATTTAACCAGGTTGGGTACTAATATTATAGTGGCTATCCATGATTCGCTCGTTTCCGAAAGCTTTGCCTTGATCCGGTTCAAACCGTATGCTGTCTTGGCTTGTCCAAACGTACCCTCGATCGGATTTCTTTCGTACGGTCTTACGTGTTCCACATCCACTGCCTTTGGCCTTCCAAGAGGTTTAGCCCTGAGCTTTATTCCAAGCGTTTTGAGAGAAGTCCTGTTTTTGCGGTTACAATAAATTTTATCATCCAAAACTTCTTCAGGATAGTATCCGAACCGCTGTTTATACTTTTCAACAGTTGCCATCAGCCGGGTACCCTCATTGAAAGCATCCCAGGAATAATCATCCAGAAAGGCAAAACCATTCATGATGGACACATTTATTTTTGCGCCAAATTCAACATGGGCATTTGTTTTACCGCGTACAATTGGTCGTACATGCGGCTGATGGATACTCACAATGCGATCTTCAACTGAGTGGCTTCCTTCTGTAAACATCTTCTGCTGATCGTAAAGTGTATTGATCAACAAAAGATATTTGTGATACTTTTTGTTGAAATGTATTTGGAATATTCGGGAAATTGATAAAATACTCTTTTGGCCAGTTTTGGGCTTTTACTTCGACCATAAAAAAGTAAATAAAAACTAGAAAAAAAGAATTTTTCATCCTATTTGTCATTGAATATGAAGGTCAATTTAAAGTTCAAAGTGATATGTCAATAACTTTTTCTAAATATATCATTTACCATATTTAATTGTTGTATATTCGACATTCAGAAAAAGGACAGGAATCTAAATATATATTGATAAGTGTAATACAAACGTTAAGGTCAAACCATCGAGTACTCCTGGAAAGCTGTCTGCTTAGTAAATTGCAAATAGATGCTTGAAATGTTATTTAGATATATAAAAATGAAAAATGTTAGTCATTTATTAATATTTCTTTTTTCAATCCTGTTCGCCAGCAACCTAAATGCACAACCCGGAAGCCTCGATAAATCATTTGGTATCAATGGGATAGTTACAACTTCCATGGGTGCTCGAGATGCTAAGGTAGCATCCATCGCAATACAAACCGATTCTAAAATTGTAACAGCCGGATATTCCAACAATGGTAAAAATCTTGACTTTGCATTAGCACGATATGATACAAATGGTTATTTAGATGAAACATTTGGCAATAACGGTAGAGTTATCACAGAAATAGGTTCCGGAGATAATAGTATCAGATCAGTGATAATACAACCTGATGGTAAACTTGTCGTGTCAGGATATTGTCCCGATAGCTCATTTTACGATTTTGCTTCCGCACGGTATAACCCGGATGGTTCTTTGGATAAATCCTTTGGCATTGACGGCATAATAATAACTTCTTTTGGTGACTTTAGTGGCGCTTTTTCTTCTGCCATCCAGGATGATGAAAAAATAGTGGTTGCGGGTTTTATGGGTTCCCAAAATTCTTTAGGGCATAATGTCTTTGCTTTGATTCGATACAATACAAATGGCACATTGGATAGTACATTCGGCATAAACGGCAAAGTGACAACAGCCATCCGTAACATCAATGATGTCGCAACTTCTATTGGCATTCAGCCTGATGGGAAAATTGTTGTAGCAGGATATTCATATTATCAAAATAACAATGGCCAGGGGCCTGATTTTGCCCTGGCCCGGTATAATTCAAATGGTACAATTGATACCACATTTAGTCTGGAGGGAAAAGTAATTACAATCATTGGTAGGTTCAGTTTGGCTACAAAACTTACAATCCTGAATGACAATAAAATTCTTGTGTCAGGGTCCACCTATAATGGCTCTAATTGGGATTTTGCCCTGGCACAATATAACACCGATGGTTCGATTGATAACTCATTTGGAACGGGGGGCATTGTAACAACTTCCCTTGGGTTTGGAAATGATTATGCGTATTCCTCGATGACACAACCTGATCATAAGATCATTGTGACAGGATCGTCAGCCGATGTTTCACATACCAACTTCGCTCTGGTAAGATATAATCAAGATGGTTCTTTAGATAATACCTTCGGGTCAGACGGAATTGTGACTACAGCCATTGATTCTAACAATTCTTACCTGTTTTCGGTGGTGATGCAAAAAAATGGAGAAATTGTTGCAGCAGGATCTACAAGCATAAATGATACCATTGCAAGTTTTGCTTTGGCACGATACAATTCAGGATTGAACCTTGGAATTGTTGATAATCCAGTTAGCGATAATTCCGTTCTGGTTTTTCCGAACCCAATCGGTCAGCAGGCCACATTGGAATATGTTTTGAACTTTGAGGAAACTGTTTCGATTCGTTTGATTGATATGAATGGCATAACCATAAAAATATTTCAGAACAATCAAAAACAAGAAGCTGGATTACATGAACAACAAATAAATCTACCCGATGATCTTCCGCAAGGTATCTATTTTATCATACTATCAGTAGCAGGAAGGCAGGTTAGTATAAAAATAGTCAAAAAATAGCGGCGATTCGACTGATATTAAATGCATAAACCAACCGCGGCAATAATGGAAGGAGGTACAGTCAAAGCCCATCAACTGGAAGGTGGTATGACCATTTGTAAGCACTGGGGATTTCGATACGCAACGTGTTTGGTCTGGAATAAGGATGACCTTTTTGAGGTTTCCGATTTTGGTGAAATCCTATTGGTATACATTAAAGGGAGACCTAAGATGATTTTTGAATATTTTGAAGGATCGAAAGAAAAACCACAAATGGTAAAGGATTACATTGAGAATGGGTATCCCGGATAGTCAAAAGTAGAAATTTTCGTGGGGAAAGAAATTGACGGGTGGGAGATTTGATGAAAAACAATGTTCAGTAAATTTCATGTTACAAAACAAAAAAGAAAATTGTATTTTTGATTGTAGAAATCTTTTAACTACTTAAATAATTTCCACTATATTGTTGAAATAGAAAATATTATAAAGTTCTTGATAAACAATGGGCAAATCCGTTACCTGTGTAATTATACTAGAAACGGGATAAAATCGTACATTTTAAAAACGCTTTTTGACGCTGCAGAAATTAACAATTCACTGTTGACAATTAATTCGAAAAAGTACTGGAAATAAAAAAGAAGCATATCAATTTAGGATTATCCAAAGCCTAATGATATGCTTCAACTGAATCTCGGCAAAGCCGAAACCCAACGACTAAAGTATGAAAATTTTTATTATCCATGTCCAGTTGTTCAAAAAAGGATACATGCAGTATATATGAAAGCCACTGTTAAAGCATCAAATTCAACCATATGGCTTCTCTCCGGGTTGAGCCGCCAATCCGTGGGCCATTGGGTACATATTTATCAAACTGATGGATTTGATGCTCTTTGCCAGTTTAATTACGGCACCAATAAAAGCCAGTTGGAAAACCATTCTGTGAGCATATTACAATCCTTCACCGAACGGCCCCCCATGAGTGCGCGTGAAGCCAAATCGCGCATTGAAGAACTTACAGGGATAAGCCGCAGTCCTACACAAGTTCGTAATTTTATGGGACATCAAGGGCTTCGCTTCATCAAAACCGGCCATATTCCGGCCAAGGCCGATGCTGAGAAACAAAAAGAATGGGTTAAAACAACCTTGGGGCCAGCAATTAAAGAGGCACGGAAAGGAGAATGCCATTTGTTATTTATGGATGCGGCCCATTTTATTTTACAACCTTTTATTTGTTCCTTATGGTGCTTAACGCGTTTGTTCATCAAAGCAGCCTCAGGACGCAATAGGATCAATGTATTGGGAGTTGTAAATGCGATCACAAAAGAAGTACTCACCTTCTGTAATACCACCTATATAAGCGCCGATACCATTGTTGCTTTTTTGATAAAACTCAAAGAACATTATGGTGATTTACCGGTGAAAATCGTTTTGGATAATGCTCGCTACCAACATTGTGAGGTCGTTGAAAATGCAGCAAACAAATTAAATATCACGCTTTTATTTTTACCATCATATTCACCAAATTTGAACATAATAGAACGACTATGGAAGTTTACAAAGAAAAAAATCCTATATGCCAAATATTATGAAACACCTGTCAAATTCCATTTGGCAATCACAAATTTTTTCCAAATAATTAACCAAAGATACAACTCCGAATTAAAAGATCTGTTGACATTAAAATTTCAGTTTTTCGAAAATGAAAATGTACTAATCTATCCCGTTTGAAGTATAGTTGTTTTTAACCGAAATCCAGTGATTTTTTTCCGAAATAGGTTCTTGACAAGTAAAATATTTTATATTAATATTAGATGGTCTAAACTTAACACATTCCTAATATGAGAAAGACTATTCTGTTGCCCGCATTATTTTTTTTTACTATGCTTTGCCATTCAGGCACAAATCGAAAAAGTCTTTCCAATCCCATCATATAATGAGAAAAACCTGCTTTTTCTTTATCTTATTGCTATTATTGGCCTTTTCAGATCTTCATGCACAGGAATGGCATAAAATATATTTTCCTGATATACCTACAACAACCAGCGCTGTATTTGAATCTTATGATAAAGGGTATGTGCTGGGAGGATCATTTCAACAAGGGGATTATCCGGGCAATGGCATGATTATTAAAACGGATATCAACGGGAAAATGCTCTGGAGTAAAACAGTCTCTTCTTCAGCTGACTATACTTCTGTTACCGATATAAATCCAACCAATGATCATGGATTGATCCTCACTGGTATAACCGGAGAGCAATTGATGTGGTATAATCCCTTTATCATGAAACTAAATGCATGTGCAGAACCTGAATGGTGCCGCATTTACAAAACTCCTAATGAAAATGATGAATGGGGACAATCCATCTGGCAGATACCGGGCGGATATATTGCGCTCTTCTTAGTATACGGCGAAGATCCTTTAAATGAGCGGATTTGGCTTTATCGCTTGGATAATGAGGGGGGGTTGATCTGGAAACAGGTATATGCTCAATCAGACACCGCAATTTACGACGAATTGGGTATAATGATGAATTTAACTCCTGATTATCACATTATCATTAATGGTATATGCTATTATCCCGATCCGGGAATCCCATGGCCACAAATTTTGAGACCATTCATCATTAAAACTGACAGCACCGGCGCCCTGGAATGGGAACTTCCCTGGTCGGTTGTTCATGGTGAAAACTATTCTGGCGAATCCTACAATTCTATAACCGATAACCAGGGAACAATTTATTCCTCTGCCAGACATATCGTTCATGACCCCATAAACCAGGGAGACAAACCAGGGATGATAAAAACAGATGTTAACGGGAATGAGAAGAGATATACCGATTTTTTCCCGGATTCGAAAATTGGAACAACACAGACCATCAACTGGTTGGCTGATTCAACCATTGTTCTTGGGGCATTCTGGACAAATCAATTCGGTTATGATGGTAATGTCGGGGTGATAAAATGCGATCGTTCAGGTTCCATTATTAAAATCAATCCCATGTTTGTCAGCCAGCATCTGTTCAGTGATGCGGTTACAACATTTGACAATAAACTGCTATTGGTTGGCGGTTTCTGGGACGGCATTTGGCGCAGCCATGCTTATAAGCTCAATGCCGATCTGGAATATGATACAATTTATAATCAGCCCTTTGTTTACGATAGTCTTTGTCCTCATCCCATTCCATCTGATACAATTCCATTCAACTGTGTTATTGTTGGTCTGAATGATCAAAAAGAAGATTTTGGAAGTATACGAATGACAGTTTTCCCGAATCCCGTTTCAGATATGCTAAATATAAAAATACCTGATCAACTGAAAACCACAGAAAAATCGAATCATTTTAACATTACCACTTTTCGTTCAAAGTGGAACAATGTCACATTGGAAATCTACAATTTAAACGGCGAACAAATGCTTTCCTTGCAGGTTCCTTATTCTGAGAAAGAGGTCGGGATAAATGTATCACAATGGAAAAAAGGAATGTATATGATCCGGTTGGTCTATAACAACAACACGATTTGTACAACCAAAGTGATTAAGAATTATTGATGCAACACCAAACAAAAACAAATAACAAAGAGATATGAAAAAACTACTTTTTATTATCCTGACAGCCATTTCAGTTCAGGCCACATCACAGGAATTTGCCCCGATTGGAGCCAAATGGCATTATGACCAGGGCACTTTCAACCCTGACTTGACAACTTATCAAACCATTGAGTCGATATCAGACACGATAATTAACGGGATCCCCTGCCGGAAACTCATGAAGATTTCAAGGATGGCAGGCGTCGAAATATCCTGGCTGTATATGTATTCGTTGAACGACAGTGTGCTGTTTTATGCAGGAAACGGTTTTCATCTGCTGTATGATTTTGGCGCAATAACCGGCGACACCATCACATTGGGTTATTATACCACTTATGACGGTTCTCCGCTGAAAATGGTCATTGATTCAACGGGTACAATGATCATCAATGGGGAAACCAGAAAATTACAATATGTTTCTTGTGGAGATGGAATGGTCATTGAATTTGGAGGCATTGTTATTGAAGGAATAGGGAATATTGGATACATGTTCCCATCATTTGATCCGTCATTGGATGGCCCGCTTAGATGTTATGAAGATTCTGTTATCGGATTATTTATCAATCCGTATCATTCAAATAACGGATGGAATTTCCAGGATTGTGAACAGGTAATTACAGGTATTACCGAAAGAGGTGTGACATCAGATATCATGATTTATCCCAATCCCGCCGGAGATTATATTCACCTTAACCTTACTGGGTCAACACCTCTCTGGGAAACGAAGATCACGATCTTCAATATATTCGGACAGATCATCGATGAAATGATCTTTCCGGCCGGTCAGCAGGAGTTTTCTTGTCCCATCACACATCTCCCGGTGGGTTTTTATTCTTACGTATTGACAAACCAGCAGTTGACCAAAAGCGGAAAAATGTTAATCGCCAGATGACCATTATAAAATGAAAAGAACCGCCCTTCGATTTATGGTTATTCTCATTGCAGTTCGTCATTTGGCCCCATCTCAAACTGTTTGCGTTATTCACTGTTAAGGTCTTAAAATCAGGAAATTGCTAGAGAATTCATTTCATAATACCAGGTGTTGAAATTGTCCATTCCTTTGTAATTTCATTCATTTGTTTTTTTCGTCCGCACATACAAATTGCCTTCGTGGATATGGTCATTAGAAACTTTCTACCAGTATGAATGTCGAAGACCGGTATAGCAGTCGATTACAAATATATCACGGATGATTCTGTGAGCTGGCAGTTCAATGGGCATTTCATAAAGCGCCTTGATTTCATTTTCCTTCAGGTATACTGTATCCACATCATCCATCCCATCAACCATGATCATTGTTCCCGTTTTTCTTCAGGAATTTCATCATTTTGAACATGGCTTTACCCCGGTGGCTGATCCCGTTCTTGAGGTATGGGGGCATTTCGGCGAAGGTTTGTCGATAACCTATGGGAACAAATACCGGATCGTAACCAAATCCTTCCTGTCCTTTTCTTTCCTTGAGGATGGCCCCCTCGATCCGGCCTTCGAAAAAATATTCTTCACCAGCAAGGATGAGACATACCACGCACCGGAAGTGGGCATTCCGGTTTTCCACACCGGATAATTCTTTCAGGATCTTTGTGACATTGTCATCAAAATTACACCCCTCTCCGGCATATCGCGCAGAATAGACGCCCGGACGGCCATCCAAAGCATCAACCTCAAGACCGGTATCATCGGCAAAGCAATCCATCCCGGTCTTTTCATAGACGAACCTTGCTTTCTGGGCGGCGTTGCCCGATATTGTATCGCTGGTCTCCGGGATATCCGAATCAATATTTACATCCCTCAGGCTGAGGATCCTGAATTCATTCCCCACGATCTCCTGGACTTCCCGGAGCTTATGTACATTGCCGGTCGCAAAAAGAAGGTCAGTCATAATGATCGTTTTCCGGCCTTCATTAAAAGCCTCGTGATCAATTCAGTGAACGACCATCCATAGGCCAGCGCCATCTTAGGGACAATACTGGCAGCAGTCAGTCCGGGAACAGTATTGACTTCCAGAAAATAAAAATCTTCTCCGTCAAAGATATAGTCAAACCGCACGACTCCTTTGCAATTCAGTTTTTCGAATAAAAATGCAGAAATTTCCCTGCACTTCTTTGAAACAGAATCCGGGATAGCTGCCGGGACCACCTCTTCCGACATTCCTTTGCGGTATTTTGCTTCATAGTCGAAATATTCTTTCCTGGGAATGATCTCCGTAACCGGGAACGCGATGGTCCCTTCCCCGGTCCGGATCACGCCGCAGGTAAGTTCACGGCCTTTAACAAATTCTTCAGCCAGGATTTCGTTATCCTCATGAAAGGCAAGTTCCAGCGCTGCTTTCAGCTCATCCTGATGGCTTACTTTCGACATCCCAACGCTGGAGCCACCGTTATTTGGTTTCACGAAAACAGGAAGCGCCAGTCGCTCCAGGATAACCCTGTCAGGATCAGGCGCTCCCCTGAAAAAATGCAGGGAACGGGCTGTCTTTATTCCATAAGAGGCAACGACCTGTTTACAGAAATGTTTATTAAAAGTTAAAGATGACGTTGTTACGTCACATGAAGTATAAGGTATTCCAAGGATGTCAAAATATCCCTGCAGCCGTCCGTTCTCCCCTGGCGTGCCATGAATGGCATTGAACACGATGTCAAACCGTATTTTTCTGTTCCCGATGACGAGGCTGAAATCATTTTTATCAATCGGAAAGATCTTCTGACCGATCCTGTAATTCCATTTTTTTCCTTTTATGATGATCAGATAAGGACGGAAAAGGTCCCGGTCCATATACAACTCAACCTGTTCCCCGCTTTTCTTAGAGATCGGATACTCTCCGGAATCACCTCCGGCGATAATAGCTACATTCAGCATACACCATAGTTTTAATGAGGGCAAAATTAATTTATTTTCCGTAAGTTTGTCGTTCTCTTATGGAAGTACAATAAAGTAAGCGATTTCAGGTTAATACCTTAAAACCAGAACATGGATTTTTTTGAGTTCCTGTTTTCTAAAAAATTTCTCAAGCATTTTCTCATTGCCATTGGAATTACTGTTGTCCTGATTCTGATCACCTTGCAATCACTCTCGTGGTACACCAAACACGACGAATACATTATTGTTCCCGATTTCCGGGGCATCTATGTTCAGGATGTAACCGGGAACCCGGATAACAGGAATTATCAGTTTTCGGTAGTCGATTCCATATTTGACGCTACAAAACCAAAAGGGACCGTTTTATCCCAGGATCCCTATCCGGGATCGAAGGTTAAAAAGAACAGGACCATCTATCTTTCGATCACCTCTTTTGTCCCTGAAAAGACCCCGATGCCTGACCTGCGCGATCTGACCCTGCGGCAGGCACAATCGATGCTGGAATCTTCGGGCCTTAGGTTAGGTAAACTAATATATATCCGTTCTTTTGATGAAGATGCCGTTCAAAACCAGTTATTTGGAGGAAAGCCTATCAAAGCCGGAACGATGATCGATAAAGGTTCCATGATCAGCCTTACGGTCGGGATGGGGGCCAAAGCAGCAGAATTGAAACAGGCGGATTCGTTGGAGGAAGGAATCCCTGAATAAAATGCAGTTGAACGGATAGCCAAGCTGACAATGAAATCAATGGTAAACAGAAAATTATTCTTGATGCGTACCCTGTTTTTTTATATGGCCCTTTTAGTGGCCGGAACTTCAGCATTCGCGCAGGAAGCGCTTACAGGATTACATTTCAACCCGGTGGTACAGGAGAAAGTAACAGAAATGAGCCGCCTGAAATATGCCCCCGGAGGAACAGATACCCTTCCTGTCAACCTGCCATTTTTCGATGATTTTTCAACCAATGGCGTCTTTCCTTCTGCTTTGCGCTGGATTGACCGTTATGCATTTGAAAACAATGATTTCCCTGTTTACCCGGTCAACCTTGGAGCGGTCACCCTGGATGCCATCAACGATTCCGGAATGATTTACCGCAACGCGGTCCCTGGTCCCGCCTGTTTTATCGCCGATCATCTGACATCGCGTTATATCCGTCTTGATTCAATCCTTACGCCGGTACCGCGAAGCCTTGGCCCTGCCGATTCGGTTTACCTGAGTTTTTTCTACCAGCCCCAGGGGAGGGGCCGTCCTCCTCAAACTTCCGATTCCCTGATCTTACAATTTCTTGTCAGGCCGGCCCACGACAGCATCACGCCTACCGATACCACGGCCATTCCTGATCTCTGGCAAAAAGTGTGGTTTGCAAATGGAATGTCCCTCGATACTTTTTATCTGCAAGGCAATAAATATTTCCGGCAGGTAATGGTTCCCGTTACCGATCCGCGGTATTTCACGAATAAATTCCGTTTCCGGTTTTTTAACTATGTAAGCTTAGCGAGTTCCGAAGAACCGAGCTGGCAAAGCAATACCGACCAATGGAACCTCGATAATATTTACCTGAACATCAACCGGGAATATACAGATACCATTTACCCGGAGATCCGGTTTATCCAGCGTCCGCCATCCATGTTGAAACGGTACGAGCAAATGCCTTATCCCCAATATTGTGATGACCCCACCAACGAAATCAGCGATACCATCGATATCCTCATCAGTAACCGCGACCTGGACAGCCATCTTTCATCTTATAATTATTATGCCACGGATCCCGGAGGGGCCTTTTCCAAAACATACGATGGGGGCAACTACAATATCAAGACATTTTATTATAACGGATATGTTACTTACCAGCCTTTTGCCCATCCTCCGGTGCCTTTCCTTTTCCCCATCAGCGCTTCTGACAGCGCCTCTTTTCTGATCACGCATATTGTGAAAGCCAATGATCCCGGATCAGCTTTAGGCGACACCATGCAATCATGGCAAAAATTTTACAATTACTTTGCTTATGATGATGGCACTCCTGAAGCAGGTTATGGCCTTACCCCCGCGGGATCAAAACTCGCCTATCGTTTTCATCTTAATAAATCGCCAGATACCCTTCGCGCTGTTCAGGTCTATTTTAACCGGACGCTCAGCAATGCCAGCAACCAATGGTTTTACCTGTGTGTATGGAATGATAATGCAGGGACGCCGGGAGATACCATCTATTCCGATCTGGTCCTCCCCTACTATACCGATTCGCTGAACAAGTTCATTACCTACCATATTTATCCCCCATTACGGCTGACAGGTACGTTTTATGTCGGCTGGATCCAGACCACCAATGATAATCTGAATGTGGGTTTTGACACTTACAATAACAGCCAGGATGAGATATTTTATAATACCATGGGGGAATGGGACAATTCGTTTTTTTCCGGTTCATTGATGATGCGGCCTGTTGTCGGGAAACCAATCCCGCTGGGGACCGGCGAAATCAATCCGGACCGGCTGGAGTTTGGCCTCTACCCCAATCCATGCTTTTCAGGTAAAGTGAATATCCGTCTCCCTGAAAACGATCTGATCCGCGCCGCATCAAGGCATGCATCCCTGACAATCTATAACCTCATTGGCCAACCGGTTTTAAAATCAGCTTATACTTCTTCCCTTGATGTGGCCAACCTTCCGGATGGTATTTATTGTATTTCCCTGACTGATCATGATGGAACGCAAATCGGGACTTCAAAACTGATCATTGCCCATTAAAATGCTTCTTTACAGCATGTTATGATTGAACAATCCGGCGCCAACGAAGAATCCAATGAAATGTATGAGCACTTCAGGTTCGTCGTTGATAAAGGCCAGGCCCTGTTGCGGATCGATAAGTACCTGATGGCCAAGATCGAAAATGCTTCCCGTAACCGGATCCAGAATGCTGCCCGCGCAGGAAATATCCTGGTCAACGACAACGCGATAAAACCCAATTACAAGGTCCGTCCGCAGGATGTCATTTCCATCGTTTTAGCTTATCCTCCGCGCGATACCGAGATCTATCCCGAGAATATTCCTGTTCCTATCGTTTATGAGGATGACGACCTGATGGTAATCAATAAACCGCCTGGGATGGTGGTCCACCCCGGTCACGGAAATTTCACCGGTACCTTACAGAATGCGCTTCTGTATCATTTGCAGCAACCGGAAAATGCCAACCCGGAAGTGAAACCTTACCTGGTCCACCGGATTGATAAAGATACCAGCGGTATCCTGCTTGTGGCAAAAAACGAACTGGCACAGTCCCGGCTGGCAAAACAATTTTTCGACCATACCATCAACCGCACTTATGTGGCTTTGGTGTGGGGCAATATCAAAGCCGACCAGGGTACCATTACAGGAAATATCGGACGCGATTCCCGTAATCGTCTCATTTATACTGTATGTGATGAAGAGGATAAAGGGCGTCATGCCGTAACGCATTATACCGTGCTGGAGCGGTTTGGATATGTAACCCTGGTGGAATGCAGGCTGGAGACCGGACGTACCCATCAGATCAGGGTACATTTCAAGCACATCGGACATCCGTTGTTCAATGATGAAAGTTATGGCGGAGCAGAAATCGTGAAAGGGACTACCTTTACGAAATACCGTCAGTTCGTTCAGCATTGTTTTAAACTGATTCCCCGCCAGGCCTTGCATGCTAAATCGCTGGGGTTCATCCATCCCACGACACGGAAATACATCTACTTTGACTCTGATTATCCGGAAGATCTGTCGGGGGCCATCGAAAAATGGAGGAATTACAGCATCCATAAAAATCTGGAAGAGACTTAATAAAATCCCCTGGTCTTACATTGTATTATCAATCAATCCATTATGGCGGGTCAGGGTGACCTGGCGCGAAATGGGCGCTGGATTCTCCTTTCTCCTCAAGGAGAAAGGTCAGGGGTCAATGTTCAATGGTCGATACAGCGAGTCCCGTTCCACGGGAATTCTTTTCGCGGCTGTTATCAATTCCCGCATCTCTGAAACCGTCATGACGGGGTTCTGGTCTTCAGCCCCGGCCAGGGAATAAATCCGGGTTGAATCATTAATGGTGCCGTCCATGTCGTCAACGCCGAATGACAGGGAAACCTGAGCCAGTTTTCGGCCTACTGCAGGCCAGTATGCTTTGATATGAGGAAAATTATCCAGATAGATCCGGGCTATGGCATACATTTTCATGTCGTCAATGACAGAAACTTCTTTAACCTCCGATAGTTTATTGTTACTGTTCCTGAATTTCAGAGGGATGAAGGCGTTGAATCCTGAAGTGCGGTCCTGTAATTGCCGGAGCCGTTCCAGATGATCTATTCTTTGCCGAGGGGTTTCTATATGACCATACAACATCGTTGCATTGGAAGGAATGCCTGCGCGATGGGCCGTTTCATGGATCTCCAGCCAGGTGGAAGAGGTAGCCTTCATTCCACAGATGATGTTCCTGAGACCTTCATCAAAAATTTCAGCGCCCCCACCCGGGATGGAACCCAATCCGCAGGATTTCAGGTAGCCAATCCCTTCCGTAAAAGTGAGGTTTGATTTTTTGATCATATAATCCAATTCTACGGCTGAATAAGCTTTTATATGCAAATCCGGCCGGAGTGATTTGATCTTTTTCAGTAATTCCCCGTAATAATAGATGTCCCGTTCGGGATGGACAGCGCCGGTAATGTGAAGTTCCATGATCGTATCATCCATTTCTTCAACCTTTTGAAGAATGTCACCAATGGTTAGTTCCCATCTGGCAGGGCTGAAATGGTGTGAAAAGGAGCAAAAAAGGCAATTGTTAACACAAATATTGGTGGGCTCAATATGGTAATTGCGGATATAATAGGCTGCGCGGCCATTTTTCCGGACCCGGGTTTCATCGGCCAACAGCCCCAGCAAACCTAATTCAGCATGCTCATAAAGAGATAACCCTTCTTCGGGAGAAATCCGTTCTCCTTTCAGGACTTTCAGGCAAATGGCTTTAACCGGGGACAAAGAATTCATCCGGTCGATAAAAACCAACCGGTAATTTTCCTGCATTACGTTCATAATTTGATGATTTTCTTCACCATCCGGCTTTCCCCATCCGAAACCGAAAGGATATACATACCAGAATCCCAACCCGAAACATCAAAATGTTTCTCAGTCTCCGATGAGGGTTCCCAGGCGGCAACCAACATGATATTACCCCATAAATCAGTGATTCTGATTTCGCATTTTTGTCTAAGGATGGCATTTTCCGATTGTATATTCAGGAAACTGGTCACCGGATTCGGATAAATACTGACTGGCAAAATCGTTACCGGGGCCCCGGTCCCCAGGGCCCAGCCGTTCAGGTCCATGACATTGGACTGGATCGGATCAAGCCAGTATTTCAGGGTGTTGGACGAATCAGATCCATTGCGGTCCCAGTGGTAGTAAAACATACCGTAATAATCATAAAGATCCACATGAAGGGAATCGCACCTGGAATCTCCGCCGGTCAGGGTTCCGATAAGCCTTCCGCTGTTATCATACAAAGGGGATCCGGATGAACCTCCTTCAGTGACGCCATGGCCATGAGCGGTTTCTGCCCACTTCGTCCGCCAATGCGTATATGCCGTCGGATAATTCCAGCTGGAGCGGACCAGTGGAGTGGTGTAAGTTGATATTTTTTTTATATCGCCCTGGGGATGATGGATCCCAACCCCGGAAGGGCTTGGGATTGTATCCCTGCTCCAGCCATTGAAGTAAACATCGAAAGTATCGGGAATAGCCGTAAGTAATTTGACCAGAAAGAAATCCGAACCGGTGTTTCCCCCATCGCCCCCATGGGCGATCAGCTTCACCCCGGTCATTGTCCTGGCTGTTGGCTCTATTAAAGGATTGGGGCAACTTGTCCCCTGATAATTAAAATATACTACCCACTGGCTCAAATCCAGGGAAGTGGATAACTTTCCACAATGATCCGCCGTGAGAAGATACGGGACGCCGTTGTTAAGGGTGTTATTGACCAGCGAACCTGAACACCAGACCGAGTAAGTCCCGCGTTTGACTTCAACCTTTGCAATACTTCTGACCTGGCGTTGCCAGTTATCTGCTTCACTGCATTTTACGTTCACTTCACAAAGGCCGGCCGTTCCGAAACCTGTCCTGTCGCCCGTCAGGTCCGAAACGCCTCTGTACGCATAAGCTACCTCTGAGAGATGCAACTTAGGTAGGTCAGCGCCTTCGGGGGAATTGTATTCAAGCGTGATCCTGTCACCGGCAATTAAAGCCGTTGCGAAGGTATTAGCTTCATTGTTGTTTATTTCCGTAAAGGCGCCTAAAAGTTGTGTCCGTTTGGGGGAATAGGCGAAAAACTTACCACCCTGAGGGATATGAAACTGGTCGAAATACAGAGTCAATGCCAATGCGCCAGGAGCATTTACCGTAACCCGCCAGATTTTTGTCCCATCCCCGGTTTTATCCCAGCTCCCCGACCGGGCGATGTCGATATCTACCGGGAGATTCACGGCAAAACGGTAAGGGATTGGCTCCTGCTCATCGCCCTGGCGTAAACTTTCCATATCAGGTGGGGCAAGTGAAACGGCATCCCGGCCATCGGGAGGAAGTGAGAAAGAAAAACTCTTAGGGACCCCGCCCTGGTTTAACTGGGCGATCATTAGCTTTGGAAGAAAAGCCAGGGTCAGGCAGCAGAGCCACAGGGATAATTTTGTCAGGCTTTTACGCATGATACTTATCGGGGTTAATTTATAATGGTTATTTTCCGGTATGTTTCCATTGATCCCTGACGAAAACGGACCATATAAATACCGGAAGGAACATCATGGATATCAAATGAAACGGGTGCAAGTTCCCCCGCTTCGGGCCAGGATCTGACCGTTTTACCCAAGGTATTGACGAGATCAAGCGTAAAGGAAAACGTATTGTCATTTCCCGGATTCACATTAAATTTTCCCCTGGCAGGATTGGGATAGATACTGATTGGATGTTGCCCATCAGGCTCGTCTATTCCCACGGCGGAAGTAATGGCAATATCATCGACCATAAAAATGAAGCTATCGTTCGTAACGCACTGAATTCCAACATACACGGTTTGGCTGACATAATCCGCCAGGCTAAATGATTTCAGCGTCCACGACAGGGGAGCGGTTTCAGGGGTAGTGGTGACCAGGGTAAAACTGGAAGGGTTGAGATCGGTGGTTGAAACTGCAATATTGAATTTTTCATCACCATACTCGTTGTTATAGGACTGCACCCAAAGCTCAATCCGGGGATCTGCCCCCAAGGTCATTTTAGGTGAAATTAACCATTTGTTGTTGGGGTTATAAGGAGGTTCTGACGAAAAGCAGCATCCCAGTTTGACTCCCGAATGGGGCGCCATGTTGGTCAGGGCCGGAGATGTATTTGACGGGACAAAGCAGATGTAAGCCATGGGCGCAAACTGGTGGGGAAAAGAGATTTCACTTATTCCATAAGTATTCCCTCCGTTCACATCGATGGTCGTCCAGGGTTCAAAAACCAGGGTAAAATCCTCGTTCGATTCAAAATCAAGCGATACGTTGGAGGGATATCCGGTCACCGTGATGTAGCCGGTTTTCGTTAATGTATCCGATGTCGTCCCATTGCTGACAATAAGGGTAACAGAGTAAGCGCCAGGAACTGAATATTTGATATTCTGAGGATTTTGAAGATTGGAAACAGCCGGAACCGCTCCGGGAAAACTCCATGACCATGAGGTCGGAATTCCGGTCGATTCATCGGTGAAATTAATGCCCTCCCCCACATCGGGTGTGGTTTTATCGGCAATAAAATCAGCGGTAAGGTCATTTGTCGCCTGCGTTCTCACTTCCAGGTCATCGATCATCATCAGCCAGTTGTCGCTGGATACACACCGTACGGCAACATAGACCATCTGATTGTTAAACTGGGCGAGGCTGTATGTTTTCCTGGTCCATGTAAGTGTTGTTTGCAACGAATCGGGGCCGGAGATGGGAATAAAACTGGCAGGATTATTGTCTGTTATCGAAACCAATACCTGGTATTTATCCAATCCATAGAGATCGCTGTAAGATTTAATCCAGAATGAAAAACTTCCATTGGTCCCAAGCTGGATTTTCGGGGAGATGAACCAATCGTTATTTGAGGAAGAATCGGAGGAGAAACAGGCGCCGAACCGCTGCCCACCATGGGCCTGAATATTCGGATCCGAAGCCATGGATGGAACAACCTGGGCAGGATTGAAACAAAGGAATGCCATGGCTTCCATTTGATGTGGAAAAGTGTGGCCCACAATCCCATAGGTCGTATGTTGATCCACATCGACAGTTGTCCAGGTATCAAAAGTCAGGGAAAAATCCGGGATGGATTCAAAATCCATTTTATAAACTGTATCAACAGCCGGAACCGTTCCGGGTTTTGAATCCCCGGACGAAGCGATTCCCTGAGAAAAGCAGTTTACGGATGGCCCAATGGCCAGTAAAAGGAAAAAGAATATACCGGTTGTGAACTGTTTTTTCGTTTTCATGAAATCCGGATCAACTCTTTTTATTTGGCAACTCCAATCCATAATGTTTCCGCTTATCTTCCTTGAGTAAAAGGAATGCAAGGAAGATGGCTGCCACTCCCAGGCAGGAGAATATCAGCATGGGGACAGTAAAATCATAAACCGCGGTGATATCTCCTTTTTGGATGGCTTCAGTAACTCCGGGATTCACCAACTCAATAACGTTACCGATGAGCCAGGGAAAGAACATAAGGCCAATATTCTGGATCCAGAAAACAAGGGCGTAGGCAGATCCCAGATAGCGTTCTTCCACAATTTTCGGGAGAGAAGGCCACATGGATGCCGGAACCAGGGAAAATGCAATGCCCAGGACGATGATGGCTATGACGGCAATGGCGATGTTGTTCGGCATGAAAGCGAAAGTGAGATGGGCAAGGGTAAGCAGGATTGCCCCATAGATCATAATCGTGGCCCCTTTCCCCTTTCTGTCGAGGAAGCTACCGATAATAGGTGTCAGAAGAATAGTCCCGATGGGCAATAATCCAGAAATTTTCCCGGCAATATGGGCATCAACTCCCAGTTTTGATTGCATCATGTGAACCGCATATTTCAGAAAAGGAAATACACCCGAATAAAATAAAACACAGAGCAGGGCAATGAGGATAAATCCCCGGTTGGTAATGATCTTGGCAAGATCCCTGACATGAAATTCTTCCGTGGGGTCTGGCCCCGGTCCTGCATGGCCGGTTTGTTTATCCAGTTTTTTATCCATGAAAGTATAGGTAAGGAAAGTCAGAAATCCTATACAGACCAGCGCAAGCCCAAGATAAATCGGGTTCATTACATTCCCTGTACGGATACCATCTACCACCTTTTCGCCGGCGATATCAGCTGAAAAGAAAAAGGCAACGGAAGCCCCCAACCGGGCTGTGGCGAGTTGCATTCCCATGGCTAAGGCAAGTTCTTTTCCCTGGAACCATTTTACAACGGTCCGGGAAGTGGTGATACCAGCCATTTCCACTCCGATCCCGAAAATGCCATACCCGATCGCGGCTAATTTAGCAGCAGCCGGCATGGTTGTCCAGAAAGAATTAAAAAAAGAAAAACCAAAACCACCCATTGAGAAATACGGGGTCAAAGCGTACATTTTTATCGATCCCCCGATTAACATTATAATAGTGGCAGTAAGTCCTGTAAAACGGATGCCCATTTTATCAAGAATGATACCCGAAATAATAAGAAAGCCAAGAACGTTGAGCATGTACTCAGATCCCGAGAAAAATCCATAATTGCTTGGGGTCCAGGAATAAGGTGGCATTTCGAGAAGGGATTCCAGCGGGGCGATCATGTCCACAAAATAATAGGCTCCCAGCATGGTGATAGAAATAAGCGCCAAAGCTGTCCAACGAGCCGCTTTAGAATCGCTTAAAATCTTTTGAATTTTTTCGGTCATGGTAAAATCAATTTAGGGTTGGTAGATGAGAATGAGGCACAAAGCTAAGAATTATTTGGTTTCTGCTAATCACTGTCACTCTTCTTATTAGGGAGAAATCCGTATTTTTGTTGAAAGATCTTCCTATGAATTGTCTTGTGGTTTCTGCTACAACCTTTGAAATCAGGCCATTTCTATCAGCATGTACGTTACAAAAACAAGAAGGTGATTTTCTGTCGCGGTACGTTTTCCGGAATTTTACCCTTGATGTCCTGATCCCGGGAGTTGGTATCATGCTGACTGCTTTTCATCTTGGACGGCAATTAACGGCACAGCATTATGACTTCGCCATCAATGCAGGGATAGCCGGTACTTTTAATAAAAACATCCCGATGGGGACGGTTGTAAATGTTACGGAAGATTGTATTTCAGAACTCGGCGCCGAAGACGGTACAAATTTTCTCTCCGTTTTTGAATTAGGACTGATGGATCCCGATACCTTCCCTTACCGGAACGGGAAGCTGGTCAATACAAATATCAGGGGATGGGGGATGGGGGATGGGAGATCGGAGATGGGGAAGCAAGGCGTGGAAAGGTTTTTAAAGATAGCGGAAAAATTACCACAGGTGAGTGGGATCACGGTCAATACGGCCCATGGAAGCATCGAGGGAGTTGAGCGGGTCATTAAACAATTTAATGCCGATATCGAAAGTATGGAAGGCGCTGCTTTTATCTATGCCTGCCAGGCCAGCCATATACCTTGTTTACAAATCCGGGCCATTTCCAACCATGTAGAGGAACGCAATAAATCAAAATGGGACATGGACCTTGCGCTTAAAAACCTGAATTTTTTTCTCATTGGACTTTTTAATGCAAAACAATAATTATCCGTTGGTTTGAATGATTTTTATACCAAACAATGACAACGATTAGTCTTGCCATTTCACCCTGTCCCAACGACACCTTCATCTTCGATCCGATGATCAACAGGAAAATTGATCTTGAAGGAATGGATTTTGAAGTTCAGTTCCACGATGTTGAAACCCTGAACAACATGGCTTTGAAAGATGGGCCTGACATGGTGAAAGTCAGTTATCATGCTTATCTTTTTCTTCATGAGGGCTATGCCCTTCTTGATTCGGGAAGCGCCATGGGAATAGGGAACGGCCCTCTTCTGATTGCCCGAAAACCATATACCTTAGAGGATATTCCCCGGCTGACGGTTGCCATTCCCGGAAAATATACCACGGCACACCTGCTTTTACAGGTTGCCGCCCCTCCTCCAAAACAAAAGCGGTTTATGCTTTTTTCTGAAATTGAGAACGCGATCATCACCGGAGTAACAGATGCCGGAGTGATCATCCATGAAAACCGTTTTACGTATGCTCAAAAAGGATTATTGAAAATCGCAGATTTGGGGGAATACTGGGAAACCCATACAGGATCGCCCATTCCATTGGGCGGGATCCTTGCAAAAAAAAACCTGGGACCTGATTTGATCAGCGCGCTCAACCGGATCATGCACCGGAGTGTGGCGTACGCTATAAAACATCCCCTGTCTGCCATGCCTTTTGTCCGTAAATATGCCCAGGAGATGGATGAAAAGGTAATGCAACAACACATTCAGCTCTATGTCAACGACTTTACCTTATGCCAGGGGCCCCGTGGGGAAAAAGCGGTTGCCTGCCTGAAGAGGATTGCAAAGGAAAGAGGGATAATACCGTAAAGAATGTGAAATGTGAAATGTGAAATGAAGAATAAAAAATGAGGAAGAAATATTGATTAACTAACAAGGATAAAATGATAAATTATAGTCAGGATAAAATATCAGTGAAAAGTATTGAACGGGTAATACAAAGCGCGCTTACGGGCGGGTATATCAGAGATGAAGATTCCGCGGTAATCCTATATGACCTGACTTTTCTTGAAAACCGCATCCGGCGACTGGTTTCCTGTTTCCCGGACAATACCCTTCATGCCCTGGCAATAAAGGCCAATCCGCTGATCCGTATCCTGGATTTTGTGAACCGGATGAATTTCCCTGTTGGTCCGGAAGAAAATCCAGGGATGGAAAAACCGCAGAAAAGGGTTCGCTGCCACACGCCGAAAACCGGGGTTGAAGCTGCTTCCTTAGGTGAGGTAAACCTCGCTTTGAAAACCGGGTGCCTGCCGGATCAGATCGTGTTCGATTCACCGGTAAAGACAAGAGCTGAGCTGGAATTTGCCATCAAAACGGGGATTCATATCAATGTGGATAATCTATCGGAACTTGAACGGATCCGGGAGATCCTTGCAGGTTCCGGGCGCAAGCCAAACGCTCCGGCTGATATCACAGTCCTTTCCAACGAAGCCCGATTTCCGGGATCAATAGGGATCCGGATCAATCCGCAGATTGGGGTTGGGACCATCCTTGAATCGAGTGTGGCGGGTGAATATTCCAAATTCGGCGTCCCCATCCGTTATCAGCGGGTCGCCCTGGAAAAGGCTTTCCTGTCGTACGAATGGTTGACTGGTGTGCATCTTCATGTCGGGTCACAAGGCTGCTCCATGAACATGTTGATCGATGGCATTGGAATTTTATATGATTTCGTAACAGAAATAAATGTAAAACGTCTGGAAAAGGGATTCACGCCTGTTTTCATTTTCGACATAGGGGGAGGATTACCGGTTTCCTATGAACAGGATACTGTCCCTCCCGCCATGGAGGATTATGCCGCGGCAATCCGGATGCGGGCGCCCGGGCTTTTTGGAGCTATAAGCCCAGGGCCCAAAACCGCTCCGCATGTTTCCCCTTCTGACCATGTCCCTGCCCTGATCACTGAATTTGGCCGTTGGACCTATACCAACGCGGGATGGACTATGAGCAGGGTTGAATATGTAAAACACGATCAGACGATCAACACGGCCATGCTTCACGTAGGCGCCGACCTGTTCGTGCGCGAATGCCTCAATCCCAATGCATGGAAACATGAGTACAGCGTTTATGACAGGAAAGGAAAGCTAAAGGCCGGGGTTGATAAAAATCCATACAACCTGGCAGGGCCTTTGTGTTTTGCAGGAGATATCCTGGCTAAAGAGGTCCGGTTACCAAAAATTGAAGAAGGCGATTACGTTGTGGTCCATGATACAGGAGGTTATACATTCAGTATGTGGTCGCGGTATAACAGCCGCCAGATTCCCCGGGTCCTGGGATATCAAAATGAAGGAAAGAACTTTGAAATACTGAAGGAACGAGAGACTTTTGATGATATTTATTCATTTTGGAAGTAATTTCAGAATGGGTGAAATCCGGTCCTTCCATTTATACACTTCTTAACCCGCCCGTTTTTCATTATCTTTGCCTTTTACATAAAAGGTCACATTTATGATCATCGTTACAGGAGCGGCTGGTTTTATCGGAAGCTGCATGGTCAGCAAGCTGAACAACAAGGGCTTAAAGGATATTGTTTTGGTTGACGATTTTTCGCAAACCCGGAAATTGCCCAACCTGGCCCATAAAAGTTACCGGGAAAAAATCGAAAGAAATTCTTTTTTATCCTGGTTGCCTGACCACGCCCACCAGGTGGACTTTATCTTTCATCTGGGCGCCCGCACTGATACCACGGAATTCGATATGGCCGTCTTTGACAGGTTGAACCTGAATTACAGTAAAGCGTTATGGAATATATGCACGGAACATGGAATTCCTTTGGTTTATGCTTCTTCAGCAGCCACTTACGGAGATGGTTCCCTTGGCTATGACGACCGCGATCCCATGCTCTCCTTCAGGCTTAAGCCATTAAATCCTTATGGCATTTCGAAAAACGAATTTGATAAATGGGTATTGCAGCAAACCCTAACCCCGCCTCGTTGGTACGGGTTGAAATTTTTCAATGTTTTCGGCCCCAATGAGTACCATAAAGGAAGAATGGCTTCGGTCATTTTTCATGCTTACCGACAGATCACCGGAACAGATTATGGGAAGAAGGATGAGGGGAAACCGGTTAAATTGTTCCGCTCCCATCGTCCGGACTACAAGGACGGGGAACAGTTACGCGATTTCATTTATGTGAAGGATATAACCGATGTGATGTATTTCCTGATGAACTATACTGACCAGAAAGATACCGGTACGAAAGACATCCAGGGGATAAATACCGTTTATGACAAAACCGGTTCAGGGATTTATAACTTGGGTACGGGTAAAGCCAGGACTTTTCTTGATCTTGTCAATGCCGTTTTTGCCGCCCTTGACCTTCCTTCTAACATTGAATTCATTGATACCCCGGCCGATATCCGCGATAAATATCAGTATTTCACCCAGGCCAACATAGAAAAACTCAGATCGGCTGGCTATTCCAAACCTTTTTATACCCTTGAAAACGGCATTGAAGAATATGTCCAGGGATACCTGATAAATTCAGCCTGCTGTTAATCAGATAATAGTCATAAAAAACAAGCCGTATCCCTCCTCTTATCAACTTTTCCTATCTTTGCAAGGATCAAATGACCATGGCTAAAATCACTTTTAACAATGAAAAATCATTCTTTCATCGGTTTATTGGGAGCGCTTTTATTTTCTTGTTTTCCTTTTTTCAATATTGCTGTTTGCCGTGATGCCCCGGTCACGACTGTGGGGAGTGCAAATCCTTGTCCAGGAAACAGCATAACAATCCCTGTATATGTTGATAATTTCACAAATATCACTGCCATAACGCTGAGGATTGAGTATGATCCTGCGGTTATGACTTTTAACAATTTCAGCGGGAACCCGGTTTTATCAGGAATTATAGCCAATGCCATCCCAGTCGGGGAAGGGTCTTCGCTGTACAAGGTAATGATAGTGTGGACTGACATTCATCCTAAGACATTGGACAATGGTAGTAGTATCATTGATCTCGCTTTTTCTTATTTATCCGGAGATGGCTCCCTTGTTTTTAATAATACCAGCGGTGGCGGAGGGGATTGCGAATATGCTGATGAAACCTGGATGCCCATGAATGACATTCCCACGGAACAATTTTATCATCATGGGACCATCCTCAATGCCGGCGCAGGGCCTGCAGGAGAGATCAGCGGAAGTAGCGTAATCTGCCAGGGATCAAACAATATTTCTTACGCGGTTGCACCCATTGCCAATGCCACAGGTTATACCTGGTCCTTGCCTGCTGGGGCTGCGATCGCATCCGGAGAAAATACAAATACCATTATAGTAAATTTTAATCCTGACGCTAACTCCGGGTTGATTTCCGTATTTGGATATAATACCGCGTGTTTGGCAGGTGGTACCCCTTCACCCGATTACTGGGTCACAGTTCATCCTCTCCCAACCTCTGCCCTTTCCGGATCTACGATAATCTGCGCCGGGAACACCGCTTCCCTGACGATCGACCTGACGGGGACCGCTCCCTGGAATATTACTTACACGGATGGGACCAACCAGTTTAACATCAATGATATAGCCTCGTCTCCTTACCTGCTTGAGGTCGCCCCCTCAGAAACAACATCTTACTGGGTCACAATGGTTTCTGACGGAAATAACTGTACGGGCGCCGGATCCGGCATTGCCACTATAAATGTTAATCCTTTACCAACTGCAAGTCTTTCAGGATCGGCAACAATCTGCGCCGGAAGCAGCGCTTCCCTGACTGTTAACCTGACCGGGACAGCGCCCTGGGACATCACTTACACGGATGGGACCAACCAGTTTAACATCAATGATATAGCCTCTTCGCCTTACCCGTTTGAAGTTGCCCCATCAGAAACAACATCTTACTGGGTTACAATGGTTTCTGACGGAAATAACTGTACGGGCGCCGGATCCGGCATTGCCACGGTAAATGTTAACCCTTTACCAACTGCAAGTCTTTCAGGATCGGCAACAATCTGCGCCGGGAACACCGCTTCCCTGACGATCGACCTGACGGGGACCGCTCCCTGGAATATTACTTACACGGATGGGTCCAACCAGTTTAACATCAATGATATAGCCTCATCTCCTTACCTGCTTGAGGTCGCCCCCTCAGAAACAACATCTTACTGGGTTACAATGGTTTCTGACGGAAATAATTGTACGGGCGCCGGATCCGGCATTGCCACGGTAAATGTTAATCCTTTACCAACTGCAAGTCTTTCAGGATCGGCAACAATCTGCGCCGGGAACACCGCTTCCCTGACTGTTAACCTGACCGGGACAGCGCCCTGGGACCTCACTTACACGGATGGGACCAACCAGTTTAACATCAATGATATAGCCGCTTCGCCCTACCCGTTTGAGGTTGCCCCATCAGAAACAACATCTTACTGGGTTACAATGGTTTCTGACGGAAATAACTGTACCAATACAGGCTCGGAAAGCATTACGATAGAAGTTAATCCAT
>JALNWE010000041.1 GCA_023231065.1 Bacteroidales bacterium | reverse complement strand
TCTTGGGATTGTCCGGATTATCGGGGTCCATAGATTTCCTGCATCCTGTTTGAGGGATCATCAATCCGCCAAAGAAGATCATGATCATCAGGGACCAGAATGGGTTTACTTTTGTTTTCATGGGGGTAAAGGGGTTAAAATTAATAATAAATCGACCAAAATTACTTCAGCGGGAATTCAAAATCAAACATGAATTTGTAAATGTACAAATTTGAACGCGAAACGTGTTATATCAATTCGTATTTGTTATGAATATATTATTGTTAATAAATTTTTTCCTGGTTCCGGTATCCTGGTTTATCCATATACCAGTCTTGATAGACCGTCCCGGAAGACTGGGCCCATTCAGCAAAGTGCAGGTGTGCGGTCAGGATGTCAGCTGTTTCGACAGGATAATCAAAATCTACCGGTACCTCAAATGCCCATGGTAAGGATGTTGTTGACCGGTAATAATATCCCTGGGCAGGATCTGACACATCATCAAATAAATGGAAATAAGCAGTGTTGACCAATTCCGTGGGTGGCATATCTTTCATGTGGACTTCTTTGCCACGATCCTGGCCGACAAATATGAAAGGATTGTAAGGAGGGTATCCGATGGTTTCCTGAGCCTGAACGGTCGCGAAATGAATGGTAACGACCTGGAGTGTTGGCTGTACCGTATAGCCGCCATGGATGGTATTCACGTAACCTTGTCCCATGATCTTAGTGACTGCATCAAAGGGGACGATGACAGTTTCGAGGGTATGTCCGGCTTCAAAGCCTTTGGGATCAAAAGTGACCGCGTTTCCCATCTGTATGCATCCCGTTACTTCACCGATGGTAGCCGGCGGAGTATTGAGGACAATGCCAAAACCATTGTCCAACGAGGCGCCAACCGCTTTAATCTTATAATTGGCAATGATATCCACAACTTTGTTTTGGGCGTTGGTTACGATCTTATACTGGAAGTTAACGACCATATCATTGAAATCATAATCCCCGTACGAAGGCCAGAGGTCCTCAAAAACGAGCGTTCCAAAATCTATTTCGTTGGGATAGAAAGAGTTGAAGGCGCGGGTCGGATCGGTAGGATAGGCATCCAGATCATCTGGGACGCCATCGCCGTCGGTATCGGTCGGGCCAACCGGGGCTGTGATGGTGATTAACAGGGTTTTGTTATCCTGTCCATAGCTGTTGGTTGCACTCAGGGGCGCCTCAAACAAACCAGTTGTCGCTGGGATTCCGGTGATGGCATTGTCGTTGAAAACGAGACCTCCGGGAAGGCTTGAAGCGGCAAAAGCGATGGGTTGCGTACCAGTTGCCGTAATGATATAACTAAAAGGTTGCCCGGTGGTCCCGCTGGCTGTGAGTGAACTGGTTATCACCGGTACAGTCCCGCCGCCACCAACGGTCAATACCAAAGTTTTTATATCGGTTCCGAAATAATTCTGGGCTGTCAGGATTACATTAAAGGTTCCCGCCTGGGTAGGGGATCCGCCTATTGTGGCGCCGCTGAATGTCAGACCTGCAGGAAGCCCTGAAGCATTGAATGTAATGACCGGCGATCCGGAGGCTGTAATCAGATAGGTGAACTGGGTCCCAACCGTCCCGGAAGCGGTCAAAGGACTGGTAATCGTTGGCACGCTTCCGGTACCGGGATTACAATCGGTAGGAATGATCTGGAAAATACAATAGGTAACATGGGGACCGATATTTCCATGATTGGATTCAATACCGTTTGGATCACAAAGATCCACATAGTTCACAACCGAAGTTCCCCAGCCAATATTGGTTGTACCGGATATGTTGATCCTTGAACCTGGAGACGATGGGCCCGATATGGTGCCGTTCATCTGAAGGTTCGTCGTCTCCATGAAAGCCTGAACCCCCAGGTTGATGACTGCTCCCCCATTGACAGTGGTGGTCCCCGAAGTGCCAGGAGCTGTCCCGGAAACCTTGATATAACTGTTGTTATTAATCGTTCCCATTTGATTCAGATCACCGCCGATCAGCACTTTACAGGAATTGGTCAGGGTAGCGCCCCCGTTGTTGGTAAAAGTTTTGCTTACCGAGATCGTCCCTGTATTATTGGTAACTGCCATATTGCTCATGGCGTTGTTGACCGTTAGCGTCCCCGAATTGTCCAGGGATGACCCTCCATTAACATTGAATGGATTATTATTGATGGTTAAAATGCCGGAATTAACAAGGACAGCGCTGTTGTTTAAACCGCCGTTGATAAGGAGCGTCCCCGAATTGTTCAGGGTCACGGACCCTCCGTTATTATTAAAACTTCCCGAAACGGAAAGATTGGCTTCGTTGATAAAGGAACCTCCGTTGTTGATAGATCCGCTTACCGTTGTTGTAGAGGCAGGATAGCTGTGAAAATATCCGCCTGAATTGATATTGATCCCCAACGTATTGATGATCCCGTAGCTTTCCACCTGCAAGCCATTCCCGTAACTCATATTGTTGAAGTTGAGGATCCCGGTTGAACTGACGATGATAGAGCTCGCTGACCAACAGTTAACGCTGCTTATGGTGACATTGCCACAAATCATTAAAATTGCACCGTTGTTGATCTGAAGATTGTTGATGGTTGCCGAAGCGCCCGACAAAATGCAGGTCTGGCCTGAACTGATGGTCAGGTTTCCGACATTTCCTTCAACGGTTTGGGAACAACCGGTACTGCAATCAGGGCCGATTAAAACGGCTTTCTGGGATTTCAACTGCGCCGGTTTACTGAAATCATAAGTCAGGGTCGTACCGGAAACAGGGACCACTACGAACTGGTTATTACCATCGGAGGATAATTTTCCGATGTATAATTCTTTGATATCGGAAGGGATGCGAATGTGTGTCTTGTATTCAAAATTATTATCCGTGGCGCCTTTTGAAAGTAATTTCCCCCCCGTCGCCGGATTACCCTGGAAGATCTCAATCACTTTTAATCCCGATTTAGCGGCGCTTTCAACCTTTATGGTCGCATCCAGATCCACCGAATTTTTGAACTCAAAATCGGAACTGACCTTTAATCCGGTGAATTTTGTCGGGATATCGCTGGCCCCGTTTTCCAGGTCCTTCTTGCAACCAGGGACAAACATAAGCAATACCAGGGCAATCAAAGAAGCCGGCACAAGAAGGATAGAGCGTTTGGGATAAGATTTCATAACAACAGATTTTTTTATAATAACTTACAAATATATTTTAAATTGAAAAAATTGTCAAACGGAAATAAGTAACCGTAGATAAAAATGATCAAAATGAAAGTATTTATACTGTATGTGTGGCGGCGTTTGTGTAAAAAATCACGTATCAAATAATCACTATCTTTGCGTCCGATTTTATAACCTTATTTCTTGACTTCAAAAACCAGAGTCATCGTTGGCCTGAGTGGGGGTGTTGACTCCTCGGTAGCGGCATACCTGCTTAAACAACAAGGGTATGAAGTGATCGGGGTGACCATGGCGCTTTGGGATGGTCAATATAAATCGACCGGGAAACATGCTTGTTATGGTTCCGATGAAGAAGAAGAGATCAGGGAAGCGAGGGAATTGGCCGAAAAACTGGAAATTCCTTATTATGTTTTCAATTGTGCCTCCGAGTACAAACAATCGGTCCTGAATTACTTCAGGGCCGAATATCTTGCCGGCCGTACGCCCAATCCCTGTATCCGGTGTAATCAATTGATAAAATTCGGATTATTACCAGCAATGGCCCATAAAAGCGGGATCTCTTTCGATTATTTTGCAACCGGTCATTATGCCCGTACCGGGTTTGATGAAAAAACAGGGAGGCGCCTGTTAAAAAAAGCCGTTGATGCCAAAAAGGACCAGACCTATTTTATCTATCGTCTTTCACAGGAACAATTGGCAAAAGTGTTATTCCCCGTCGGGGAATTCACTAAACCGGAGATCAAGCAACTGGCTTTGAAAGTGGGAATTACGACCGATGATAAAGAAGAGAGCCAGGATTTTTATGGCGGGGATTATAAAGACCTTCTCCAGGTCAATGAAAATCCCGGAAATATTGTGGATTCGCGGGGTAAGGTCATGGGTAATCATAAAGGGATCTGGAATTATACTATCGGGCAACGCAAAGGTTTGGGCATTGCTTACCAGGAGCCCTTATACGTGATCGGATTTAACCGGGAAGAAAATACTGTCATCGTCGGGACCAGGGCGGAGACATTCAACGATTCATTTGTCATCAACGACCTGAACTGGATTTCGATACCTTATCCGCGAAATCCACTTGACTGTACCGTCAAGATCCGTTCGGCACAGAAGGAACGGGAAGCCACAATCATACCATTGGACAACGGGGAGGCCCGGGTAAACTTTTTTCAACCCAATGATTCCATTGCCCCCGGGCAAAGCGCGGTTTTTTACTCCGGCGACCTTGTTCTTGGCGGAGGTATCATCCAGCCAAAAACCTAATGCAACAATCCTAAACCAAAAATCTGAAATAGTCAATAGTCAATAGTCAATAGTCAATGGTCAATGGTCAATGGTCAATAGTCAATAGTCAATGGTCAATAGTCAATAGTCAATGGTCAATGGTCAATAGTCAATAGTCAATAGTCAATAGTCAATGGTCAATAGGTAATCCGTCCCTTCATGCGTTTTCATTCAATACTCACAGCCCTTTTCCTTCTTTATTCCGTGAGTGGAATATCCCAGCCCGCGGCCTTATCAGCCCGTGATCTATACAGCGATGTGCGTTTCCTGGCCTCAGATTCCCTCAGGGGGAGGAAACCTGGCACACCTGAAATGGCCGTGGCTGCTGCTTTTATCCGCGACCATTTTAAAGCAGATGGCCTGAAGCTGATGGGTGATGAGGGATACCAATGGGTTGAAATCGTAACGGATGTTTCGACAGGGGAGGGGAACAACCTTTCTTTTGAAGGTTCCATGGGAATTCTCCGGAAAGATTTTATCCCTTTATCTTTTTCCTCGAACGGGACCTTAAATGCTCCCGTAATTTTCGCTGGTTATGGATTTGACATCGAAACCGATAGCTTGAAATGGAGCGATTATAAGGGATTAGATGTTGCCGGAAAATGGGTAATGGTCTTACGGGCAGATCCGGAACTGGACAACCCCGGAAGCAAATTCATCCCATACAGTGATATCCGCAGTAAAGTGCTGACAGCAAAAGATCGGAATGCAGCCGGAATATTACTTGTGACGCCACGGGGATATGAAAAAGAAGATAAACTCATACCCCTGACTACCGAAAACAATGATATAACGGGTGGAATACCGGTCATCAATATAAGCCGCAACTTTGCCGATAAAATTTTAAAATCAAAAGATATCAATATCGACAGCCTTGAAAGGCTGATGGTTCAGCAAAAGCAACCTTATAGTTTTGCGACTGGAATAAACCTGACAGGTTCGGCCGACCTGATTCAGAAAAAAGAAAAAACAGCCAATGTCATAGCCCTTCTCGAAGGATATGATCCGGTATTCAGAGAAGAATATCTGGTCATAGGCGCTCATTATGATCACCTCGGAATGGGAGGTCCCGGATCCGGCTCGCGGATGCCTGACACCAATGCCGTTCATAACGGAGCAGACGATAATGCATCGGGAACTGCCATGGTCCTGGAACTTGCCCGTTATTTTGCTTCGACCGGTGAAAAACCTAAGCGGAGTATGATTTTTGTGGCCTTTACCGGTGAAGAGATGGGGCTGATCGGATCGAAGTATTTTGTGGGCCATCCTCCGATAGAACTGAAAAAGATCAAAGCCATGTTCAACTTCGACATGGTAGGCCGGTTTGATAAAGAAAAAAATTCAATCTCTGTAAGCGGAACGGGTACATCCGTTGAAGCCGACTCCCTGATGAAGCTGCAGGAACCCGGTTTATCTTTTTCTGTTGTCCATTCACCCGATGGCTATGGCCCCTCGGACCATGCAGCTTTTTACACCTCCAATATCCCGGTGCTATTTTTTAACACGGGTGTGCATACCGACTACCACACTCCCCTGGATGATACGGACAAACTGGATTTTGAGGCGGAACAGGAAATTGGTGCGTTTGCGGTGAAAGTTATCAGGGCAGTGGACGACTTTCCGCGGGCTTTGACCTTTAAAGAATCAGGAAAAAAGGATGGTACCGGTCGCGGCGGTCGAAAACTGAAGGTTACGCTGGGCATCATGCCCGATTTTGCCGGGACCGAAAGAAAAGGGCTCCGTGTTGATGGGATAACAAAAGATGGCCCGGCTGATAAAGGAGGTTTAAAAAAAGGAGATATCATCACCGGTATCAACGGTCTGCCGGTTGGTAATATTTATGAGTATATGTCGCGGTTACAAAAACTGAAGCATGGGATGACCATATCCGTGGAGATCATCCGTGAAGAAAAACAACAGGTTCTAATCATACAGCTTTAATCAATGGAAATACTATCTTTTTTTTCTGAAGCTTTTCTGCTGAAATTCATCAAGTTTTCCCTGGTTGGTTTTTCAGGGGTATTTGTCGATTTTGGCGCGACATTTATTTGCAAAGAGTATTTTAAGATCCAGAAATATGTTTCCAATGCTTGCGGGTTTACCCTGGCAGCGACATCCAACTATTTTTTGAACCGGATCTGGACATTTCACAGCGGTAATCCGAATATCATGCAGGAGTTCTCGCGGTTTTTTATCATTGCCCTGATCGGGTTGGGGATCAATCTTCTGATCGTCTGGTCCCTGTCGGGGAAGTTCAAGGTTAATTTTTACCTTTCCAAACTCGTGGCCACGGTGGTAGTAACCCTATGGAATTTCCTGATTAACGCTTACTATACTTTTGCTTGATTTCTCAATAAGTCTTTGTCATAGAAGAGGGGATAACGATGATAAAATCCGCTTTCTGTGCATCGGCGTTTGAGAGGGTATCGATATTCTCCTGTTCCTGGCAGGTGATGGTCATGATTTTCAGGTCAAAATTTGTTTTCCTGATGGCTTGCCTGACATACCAGACAATTCCCTGGTAATTGTCGCTGTGGTAGGAACCATTAAAATGCAACATGGTCTTTTCGCTGTAAACGCCACTTTTAACAATGTTCTGGGCCATGGTGGCATCTTTGATTGCCTGCGCTTTCCCCAGGTTTTTGGTCAGATGGGCCGGCATCCCTTCACCAACATTTTGTACAATGTTCTGATAACAAGCGAGGGTATCTATATATTTTATGGGGAGGGATGCGATCATACCGCGTTCCAGGGCATTGATGCTGTCTAAACCTTCAAAACCTTTCTGGTTGACAATGGCAGCAAACCGACGCGGGATGCTGGTAGCAACAAATTTAATTCCTTTTTCACGGGCAAAATCAACAAGGGGGGAATAATCGGTTTGATAATTTGGCCATAGTTTTGTTTCCGCTTCAAAATCTTTTTTCCGGATCATTTTCGAAAGGTATTCATTCAGTAACAACTGGTTATCCGATTCCAGCATTTCTGCGCCCAGGACAAGTTTTTCCCCTTTTGCCTCAAAAAGATCTTTGGTCAATTCCATTTCCAGCCAATGACAGATGGGATTATTATGCAATTCACCAAAAAAGATGATATCGGATTTTTTGGCAGTATCCAGGATATCCTGATAATCTGCTTTATGCCCTTTTGTATTATAAACCCGATAGGCTTGCCGGTCACTTTTCATGGACACGAACAGCAACAAAAAGGCGATCAGGATAATGGAGCTTTGAAAACGCATGATGATTGAGGTTTGATGAAAATAAATTTATATAAATCAGGGCTTTACCAATCCTTTTTCGCGGAACATCAAGGGTAACAACTGTTCCATGTTGTCGATCACGAGCGCTTTTCCTGTTTCCCCGCCCAGGATGATCCGGATTCCTTTATTGAACTTCATTTCATATTCCGCAATGGCCTGACGGCACATACCACAGGGAGGGACCGGTTCAGTGACATCGAAATTATCGGCCCTGGCGCTTATTGCAATTGCCTCGATGGCAATTCCCGGGAATTGCGAAACAGCCGCGAAAAGAGCTACCCGTTCGGCACATAAACCAGCCGGGAATGATATGTTCTCCTGGTTGCTGCCGGTAACGATCTGTCCGCCGGTAAGTCTTACCGCGGCGCCTACATGATAATGAGAATAAGGCGCGTATGAAGTTAGTGTGGCGGCGCGGGCTGTTTCCAAAAGCTCCCGATCCTGGCCGGGCAGCTCTGCGGATGATAAATATTCCTGGAAATCAATGGTTTGTACAATATGTTTCATCGGGTTGATTTAGTTTTCCGTTTCCTCATCCTCTTCGCTATTAACAGGGATTTCAGGTTTTGGCTGAACATATTTACCGGATAGGATAGCCGAATATTTTTCTTTATCCTTCAGGGTCGCAATGGCGGTTACCAGCTCAGGATCGTTTTTAAGGGATGATTCCACTTTGCCTTTCTGGTAATAATAGCGGGTCACAATCTCCAGCATAAGTAACTCTTTGATCTGGTTTTTGTACCGGGTAAGGTCTTCTTTTTTATCATTTTCCATGAGGCTTTTCATGTGACTGTAATCGTCCTTGACCGCGTCGAAATAATTTTCCTTTAACGCGATCTCTTTTAGCTGTTCGAGGGCCCGTTCGCTCTTGGTGGAATAAGAATAATCCTTTCCCTGGATGAACTGAAGGAAATCATTATAAACAGAATCACTGATTTCAAAATTCATGGCAGGTGGAATGGTAGGATGCTCGCGGGTGAACTTGGTGGCATAATCAAAGATCATGAACTTCCCGTACAGGGAGAGGGCGACGTTGCTGAACCGTTCAGGTTGCATGACGAGGTCGGGGTTGATCCCACCACCATCGTAAACGGTACGGCCCCCCTTTGTTTTAAAAGCGCGGATCAGTGAATCGGGGATGATGGTAAACGAACCGTCTTTCATTTTATGCGAATAATCAATGGCTTGGATACACCGGCCACTGGGAATATAGTATTTGGCCACCGTGATTTTCATCTGGGCATTGTAACTCAGCGGGACCACATTCTGCACGAGGCCCTTCCCAAAAGTGCGTTGCCCGATGATGACCCCCCGGTCGAGATCTTGTATGGATCCGGCTAAGATCTCGCTGGCCGAAGCGCTTTGGCGGTCAACCAGGATCACTACCGGTATGGTCAGGTCAACCGGCGGGCTCATGGTCATATGGGTCCTGTTTTTATCGGACATCTTGCCCTTGGTGGTCACAATTTCCTGTCCCCGTTCAACAAAAATATTGGCAATATCAACTGCTTCATTCAGCAATCCCCCGCCGTTTCCGCGCAGATCGATGATGATCCCGTGAAGGGTATGGGCCTCTTTAAGTTTAAGATAAGCCTGCTTTAACTCTTTGGCTGCATTTTGTGTGAAACCGGCCAATTTGATATATCCGATGGTTGTATCTACCATACCGGAATAGGGAATATTATCAATTTTAATGATCTCGCGGGTGATAGTTTTTTCAAGGGGACTGGATTCGCCGTCACGCTGAACGACCAGGTCGACGGTGGTGCCAGCTTGTCCTTTAAGGAATGTACTGACATCGTCATAAGATTTTCCCTTGACCTGTTTCCCGTTGATCTCCAGAATTTTATCTCCTGCCTTCAACCCGGATTTATAAGCCGGTGATCCCATGTATGGTTCCGATATCACGACATAACCACCCTGCTGGTGGATCAGGGCCCCGATACCGCCATACTGTCCCGTTGTAATAAATTTATAATCCTCAACTTCCGATTCCGGGATGAAATTAGTATAGGGATCCAGCGACTGGAGCATGGCATCAATTCCGGTTCGCGTCAGTTCACCAGGATTGATTTCATCCACATAGTCCAGATCCAGCTCCTTGATCATGTTGGAATAGATGTCCATGTTTTTCATAATCTCAAATCCCTGTTGGTTCGGTGCTTGGGCGAACGACCCAAAACTTATGAATATCAATAAAATGAAAATGAAATATGAGCCTTTGCCCCTGAAATTATTTATCCTTCCTTCCATTCTGAAACTTTCTGTTAATATTTAATTCCTTATTTCTGATTTCTGATTCTTCATTCTTATGGTACCGGATCATACCCGCTTCCTCCCCAGGGGTGGCATCTCCCAATCCGTTTCAGGGTCAGCCAGCCACCGCGGAAAGGCCCGTGTTTTCTTATCGCTTCGATCCCGTATGCAGAGCAACTTGGGTTAAAACGGCAGGAAGGCATCAGATAGGGTGATATGGCGCCCTGGTAAAAACGAATCAACAGAATGAAAAAACTACTTAGTAACTTTTTCATTTTCTTCCCTTAAACGCTGTAAAATTAAGATTATTATCTCTTGGACCGTTTTGTATGGGAGGATTTCTTTGGCAGTGTAATGGATGGAAATTAGAAATTGCCGGTGTTGTGTTTGAAGTGATTCATAAAGGGGATGCTTATTCTGCCGGAAAGCTTCGCGGATCCGTCGGCGGATCAGGTTGCGGTGGACCGGTTTCGGGAAAATGCGTTTTGATACGGGGATCAGAACCTGAACAGGGGTGGGCGAAGCGAGTGTATGGAACATCCAGGTAACGCGGAATGGCGCTTTGTGAAACGTGGAGCCTTCGTCGAACAGTTGTTTGATCAGATTGCGTCTGCCTAACCGTTCCTTCCTGTGAAAAGTGTTTTTCATGATCATAGGCCAATTCGATCCTGGATGGGGATCATTGATTCAACGAAGATATGGTAAAAAAGATTATTTCTTTTTAGATTCGCCCTGCAGGTATTGTTCAATGGCCATGGTCATGGAGGGCGCTGTTTCGGTAGGGGCATTGACCTGGACGGTCAGGCCGGCATCATATACTGCCTTCTGAGTGGAACTCCCAAATGCGCCAATAGCGATATCTCCCTGAACGAAATCGGGAAAATTCTTGAAGAGCGATTTGATCCCTGAAGGGCTGAAAAACACCAGCATGTTATAATCATTGATCTTCATATCGGATAAATCACTGGCCAGGGTCCGGTAAATGATGGCTTTCTTATATTGGATTTTATTTTCTTCCAACATTTTAGGGATTTCCTGTTTATGAATATCCGAACAGGGAAGCAGAAATTTTTCCGTTTTATGTTTTTTAACCAGTTCAATGAGGTTGGCGTAATTTTCTTTGCTATGGAATATCTTGCGTTTCCTGAACTGGACATATTTCTGAAGATAATAAGCGGTGGATTCGGAGATGCTAAAATATTTCATGGTTTCCGGAACCTCCAAACGCATTTCTTTACAGATCCTGAAATAGTGATCAACGGCATTACGCGAAGTAAAAATGACAGCGGTATAGTCAAGGAGATTGATCCGGTCTTTCCGAAAATCTTTAGCCGGTATCCCTTCAATCTTGAAAAATTTTCGGAAGGCAATGGTTACATTGAATTTCCGTGCAATTTCTCCGTAAGGGGATTTCTCAAAATCGAGAGGTTGTGGCTGGGAAACGAGAATATTCTTTACTTTCAAGGCTGTAAGTTATTAACGTTCACAAACTCGAAAACCCTTGATAAATCATGGATGTGTGTAGCCAAGCAAAAGTTTTACCAACACAAGCAAGGGTAAAATTTCGAGGCTGCAAAGATAAACAAATAAAAATAAAAACGAAAATTTCCTTAATCCCATCCCAATATAAAAACCCCGCAGTACCCTAAAAATAAAGAAGATAGAAAATATGACCAGCGCACAATAAAGCAGAAAATCAGATTTCATATAGACTATAAAAACCAGGAAAATAAGGATAACAGGACCGGTTATCAGGCAAAAAACAAGCAGGTTCAGCATATACTGATAGGTGGAGTCCCTGGTCTTGAACACAATCCCGAGAAACCTGACAAGCAGGAACTTGATGGCCCAGTATCCTAATAAACCTACTAAGATACAGAGATACAGGGTGATATTTTGAATGCCGAAAAAATTAAATCCAAACAATCTTTCTTTTATCTCGTATAGCAAAAGGGATCCGGTCAGCAGAAAGATAATCCCTAATGCCACAGAAACCCGCTCATTCAGCAGATTTCCTTCCCGGACCAACTGATTCATGAACCGTTTTGAGATGGGGGCTTTGAAAATCTGGCGGATACGGTTATGATAAAAGACCTGGGCCCAGGCAACAAGGATAAAGCATAAAACCAGGACCCCTAATATCCAGTCGGGCTGGAATGGCTGATGTTCCCGGGTCCGGAACGAACCTGGCGGAAGCTGATGCGCGGTAAAGACTGAAGGGGCGTAATCGATCTTTGGCCAGCTCAATGTCTGGATAGTAAGGGTCGTATCATGATCAGAGATGAACTTGTTCATGACAGCGGATTTTGTGGGGTTTGCCGGGACTGGAAAAAGTTCCATAAGGAGTCATCCGGGACCGGCGCGATGACGGTCAGTAATTCCTTACGGACAGGATGGATGAACCGGATCTGGCGAGCATGAAGGTGGATAAATCCACCGGGGTTGGATCGGGCGGACCCGTATTTCAGATCACCTTTGACAGGACAACCGATGGATGCAAGTTGTGCCCTGATCTGGTGGTGCCGGCCGGTAAGCAATTCTATCTCAAGAAGATGATAATGGTCGCCTGAGTCCAAAACACGATATATCAGTTCTGCTTGTTGTGCCCCGGATACCGGTTTTTGATAGACAAATGATTTGTTTTGCTCTTCGTTGCGTACTATGAACCCAGTCAGGTGGTCACACGGTTTCGGAGGTAGGTTTTTTACGATGGCCCAATATTGTTTTTGGATTTCCCCGTCGCGTAACATGATGTTAAGCCTGGTCAAAGCTTTTGATGTACGGGCAAAGATCACGGCTCCGCTCACCGGGCGGTCCAACCTGTGGACGACGCCAAGAAAAACCTTCCCGGGTTTATGATAGCGGATTTTCAAATATTGTTTAATGGTTTCGCTGAGAGGTTCATCGCCCGTTTTATCTCCCTGTACAATGTCGGAAGCATGTTTGTTCACAATGAGCAGGTGATTGTCCAGGTACAGGATATCCTGCTCAATATTGCTCTTTCTCATTGGGGAAATCGAGGGTTTTTACATCATTGATGTAACTGTTCACCGAACCGCGGATCTCTTCAGATAAATTATGATAACGGCGAAGGAAACGGGGAGAAAATTCAAGTGTGATACCCAGCATATCGTGTAAAACCAAAACCTGGCCATCCACGTATCTGCCTGCTCCAATCCCGATGATAGGGATTTTCAATTCCCGCGTGACCAATTCCCCTAATTTGGCAGGGATCTTTTCCAGAACGACGGCAAAACATCCTGCTTTTTCCAGTAGGTGTGCATCTTCAACCAGTTTGTCCGCTTCCTCTTTATCGGTCGCACGGACCACATAGGTCCCGAATTTATGGATGGATTGAGGGGTTAGCCCCAGGTGCCCCATCACCGGGATCCCGGCTGAAAGGATGCGGTCAACCGATTCAAGGATCTCTTTGCCACCTTCCAGTTTCACGGCGTCGGCCCCGCATTCTTTCATGATGCGGATGGCTGAATTCAAGGCCTCTTTCGAATTCCCCTGGTATGTGCCAAACGGAAGGTCCACCACCACGAGGGCGCGTTTTACGGCCCGCATGACAGACGAGCCATGATAGATCATCTCATTGAGCGTGATGGGCAGGGTGGAAGTGTGACCGGCCATCACGTTGGAAGCAGAATCGCCGACCAGGATGACATCGATGCCGGTGCTATCCAGGATCCGCGCAAAAGAATAATCATAAGCAGTCAGCATGGCAATTTTTTCACCCTTTAACTTCATTTCCTGAAGGACATGGGTTGTGACCTTTGACACATTACGAAAAGAAATTGAAGCCGTCATAATTATCTTGTTTTAAAATAGCAAAACTACAATATTTTTATATACTTTTGTCTCATTGCATCACTCAATTGCCTATGAGAACACCACGTGGACTGATCCTGTTAGCAACCTTATGTTTTTTCTTGATATCCTGTAAGAAGGATTTGACTGTCAATGCTGACTGGACGGACATTACAGTAGTTTATGGATTGCTCGACCAGGGCGCCGATACCACTTATATAAAGATCACTAAAGCGTTCCTGGGCCCAGGGGATGCCATGCAGTTTGCACAGATCCCCGATTCCAGCAATTACCCCAACAAACTGGAGGTACGGCTTGATGAATATGATGGGACTACTTTACTGCATTCTTATCCTTGCGATACGGTAACCATTCACAATAAAACGGCTGGCGATTCCATTTTCTATTACCCCGACCAGTTAATGTATTTTACAACCTCCCCGTTGAATCAAAATTATTCCTATCAACTGTATATTAAAAACAGGGAAACAGGAAAAGTGATCACTTCAAAAACCGAACTGGTCCATTCATTCAGTATTAACCGTCCCCAGATCATTGCCAGTTTTCCACCGGGGCAAAACTTTGAAGTCAAATGGGAACCTGCCGAAAACGGGAAACGGTACCAGCTTGTGATCCGTTTCTTTTATCATGAAGCGCTGAAGACCGACCCCCAGAACATGACCCTGAAATATGTTGACTGGCTTGTTTTCAACAACATACAATCCACTGAAAACCAAACTTTACCTTTTGACTATTACTATCCGGGCGATGCATTTTACGCGGTTGTGGGATCAAAAATTCCAGTGGACGAAACGGTTACCCGGAGCGCATACCGGGCGATTTTTTACTTTACCGTAGCTGCGACAGACCTGGCTACCTATATGGAAGTTACTGAACCATCCCTTTCGATTATCCAGGAAAGACCTTCTTTTTCAAACATTGAAAACGGAATAGGGTTGTTTTCTTCCCGGTATATCAATCCCACCGATTCTCTCTCCATTAGCAGCATCACTGTGAACGAGCTGAAGGTCAACAGCCACACAAAGGACCTGGGCTTCTGATCCCGGTCATTTTTTGCTTTTTTACTGTTTCTGTCTTTTTGTCACCCTGCTGTCAAAAAAATGATTTTGGCACGGTGATTGACTTAATGGCAGCAAATTCTGAAAATTCTTAGTTTATTTAATAGGAGATTTTAAAATGGGAAAAATTATTGGTATTGATCTTGGAACTACCAACTCGTGCGTAGCCGTTATGGAAGGAAATGAACCGGTTGTGATCCCCAACAGCGAGGGTAGGCGTACGACTCCATCCATTGTCGGATTTACAGATAATGGAGAACGCAAGGTAGGTGATCCGGCAAAACGTCAGGCTATCACCAACCCTAAAAACACTGTCTCTTCCATCAAACGGTTCATGGGCGAAACCTGGGATCAGGTACAGAAAGAAATTCAACGGATGCCCTATCAGGTCACGAAAGGTGACAACAACACGCCACGGGTAAATATCTATGGAAAATTATATTCCCCGCAGGAAATTTCGGCCATGGTCCTTCAGAAAATGAAGAAAACAGCCGAAGATTACTTAGGGACAGAGGTCAAGGAAGCGGTCATTACCGTTCCTGCCTATTTCAGCGATTCACAACGTCAGGCAACGAAAGAAGCCGGCGAAATCGCGGGCCTGACTGTAAAACGTATTATCAATGAGCCAACGGCTGCTGCCCTGGCCTATGGACTTGACAAGAAACACAAGGATATTAAGGTTGCCGTGTATGACCTTGGTGGTGGCACTTTTGATATTTCCATCCTTGAATTGGGGGAAGGGGTTTTTGAAGTGAAATCAACCAACGGGAATACCCATCTTGGAGGCGATGATTTTGACCACCTCGTCATTGATTGGCTGGCCGACGAGTTCCAGAAAGACGAAGGGCTCGACCTCCGTAAAGATCCCATGGCTTTACAACGGCTGAAAGAGGCTGCTGAAAAAGCGAAGATCGAATTATCCAGTTCCATGGAAACCGAGATCAACCTTCCTTATATCATGCCGGTTGACGGAGTTCCCAAGCACCTGGTAAAAAAACTGACCCGCGCAAAATTTGAACAACTGATCGACAACCTGATGCAATCGACCATTCCTCCATGCCGTCAGGCATTACAGGATGCCGGATTAAAAGCTTCTGATGTTGATGAAGTCATCCTGGTGGGAGGATCCACGCGTATTCCTGCCGTTCAGGCAATTGTCCGTGAGTTGTTCGGAAAAGAACCTTCCAAAGGGGTCAACCCGGATGAGGTCGTCGCCATTGGCGCTGCCATCCAGGGAGGGGTATTAACCGGAGAAGTAAAAGATGTCCTGCTGCTGGATGTTACCCCATTATCACTGGGTATCGAAACCCTGGGCGGGGTCATGACAAGGCTAATTGAATCGAATACCACCATTCCGACCAAAAAGTCAGAAGTGTTTTCAACGGCAGCCGATAGTCAGACCTCGGTAGAGATCCATATTTTGCAAGGTGAACGGCCCATGGCTAACCAGAACAAAAGCATCGGGCGATTCCACCTTGATGGTATCCCACCTGCACCTCGTGGTATTCCTCAAATCGAAGTTACTTTCGATATCGATGCCAACGGTATCCTTCATGTAACCGCCAAAGATAAAGCTACCGGCAAATCGCAGCAAATCAGGATTGAAGCATCTTCAGGGATTTCTGAATCCGAAATCCGGCGTATGCGCGAAGAAGCCCAAGCCAATGCTGAGGCCGATAAGAAGATGAAGGAAGATATTGATAAACTGAACCAGGCTGACAGTCTGATTTTCCAGACCGAAAAACAACTGAAAGAATATGGCGATAAACTGCCTGCTGATAAAAAAGGCAGCATTGAAAAGGCAGTGGAAGAGTTGAAGACAGTTCATAAAAATCATGACCTGCCGGGCATCGATCGCGCCATGGCCAACCTGAATGCCATCTGGCAGACGGCTAGCGAAGAGATGTACAAGAATGCCTCCCAGGCTGGTCCGCAACAGGGCCCGCAACAGGAACAACAATCCGATCCCGGAAATTCAAAAACCGGAGGTAGTGACGATGTGACCGATGTGGATTTTGAAGAGGTAAAAGATAAATAATTGCTTGACTGCTTAATCCTGAAAAGGGGAGGAAAGTTTGATTTCCTTCCCTTTTTTTGTTAATTATTGATAAAACCCTGTGAGAAAAATGAAAAATATTACCATATTTGTATCTCAAATATTATATGTTTTTCAATTGTCAGTAATTCAATATAATAGCCATTTAAAAAATTGTTTATGATTAAAAAATACAGGATTTTAATAATGCTGCCACTGCTTTTTGCTGTATCGGCAATTATGGGACAGGGACTGGAAAACTTCGATAATTACCCGGAAACGGGAAATGCTTATCATGACGGTACATTTACGGGGCAGGATGGATCCACCTGGTCGTATTTCCAATCCCGTGGCGACTCGGTTATTGTGGCCCCTTCTCCCACACTGGGAAAAAACAGAACTCCGACCGCGGAAGTTAAATCGGGCGCTCTTTTAAATGGTTGTGGCGCCCTGAGTTTTGATTATAAACAGGTATTTTCGAGCAATGTTTCCATGGATGTTTTTGTAAATGGGGCTTTGGTATATACGGCTGTAACGACCGGGGAACAAGGTATCGTGAAAAATACAGGCGCCATAACCGTCAACGTTTCGGGTGAATTCATCCTTGATTTCAAGCAACAATCAACCTCATCAGGTCAGATCTGCATCGACAACGTTACCTGGACCGCTTACAGTTCCGCTCCTTTGCCGGAACCAACCAATTATCCCACGGCATTTACTGCCGCTCCGTTCCCTTATTCCATCCAGCTAACCTGGATCGATGCCACGGGAGGGCAACTTCCATCCAAATACCTGCTGTTAGCCAGCGAATACGATAATATCCAGCTTCCGGTTGATGGTATCCCGACGCCCGATGATCCGGATCTTGCCGACGGACAGGCAGCCATGAATATCTTCCCGGGTGTACAGGGATATCAGTTTAACAATCTCCCTTCGAACAAACAATATTTCTTTAAAATTTTCCCTTACACCAATGCCGGGAGCGACATCAACTATAAAACCGATGGCGAACCTCCCAGCGCTGCCGCAACAACACCCAACATCATGGTTATTAATTCCGAAAACTTTAACGATGGAACTTTCGGGACCTGGAACCACATGAGCGTAGTGGGCGATACGGCATGGATTATCGATCTGACCCATGGGGTGGGAAGCACTCCCTGTGCCAAAGCCAGCGGGTATTTTACCGGTTCCTCGCACATGACCGAAATGTGGCTTTTTTCTCCTTCAATGGATCTCAGCCATATCACCGGCGGGGTACTGACTTTCAAAACTGCCAAGAACTACACCGGCCCACAGCTTGAAGCGTTGATATCAACCGACTGGAACGGGGTCAGCGATCCCAACGAATTTACCTGGGCCCCATTGACGGCAACCCTTTCCACTGGCGGTTGGGCCTGGACCTCTTCCGGCAACGTGGATATTTCGGCGTTTACAGGCAGCAATGTGCATGTAGCCTTTAAATTCACCAGTACGGACACGGAATCATCCACCTGGGAGGTAGATGATATCCTGGTTATGGGAATCCCTTCCTTTAATATTCCGGAGGTCGCGACCAATCCCTCCTTTACAGATATAACCTTTAACTCTGCTACGGGAGGTGGCAATGTTATTGATGATGGAGGATCCCCGATCCTGGCCCGCGGGCTTTGTTATTCCACATCGTCCAATCCCACCATCAATGACCCGCACACCACGGAAGCCGGGGCCACGGGTGAGTTTACCAGTACCATGACCGGGTTGAACCCGAATACTGCCTATTACGTAAAAGCGTATGCCACCACTGACCTGGGTACCGGTTACGGTGATGTTGCCTCTTTTATTACTCTTTGTGAGCCTGTTGCTCCAATTGCAGATTTTTCAGCCAATGTCACCCTGGTAAGAATCGGAGAATCCGTACAGTTTACCGATGCTTCCACCAATTGTCCAACCGGTTGGGAATGGACCTTCGCGGGCGGCACACCGGAATCTTTTTCCGGGCAAACCCCGCCGCCAATACAGTATAATACAGCAGGTATGTATACGGTTTGCCTGACAGCAGCCAACGATTATGGCAATTCCGTCAACTGTAAAGAAAATTACATTACGGTATTAGGACCAACCAATGCCCCGATCGTCATGACTGAGATCATGTACAATCCCCCCGAATCCGGTAATGATTCCCTGGAATTTATTGAATTGTTCAACAACGATCAGGTTGTCTGGAACCTGAATAATTTTTCGTTCAGCAGAGGGGTAGTTTATACCTTCCCTGATTATTCCCTTGAACCGGGAGCTTTCCTGCTGGTTGCAAAAGATTCGGCAGCGATCCGGACCACCCTTCATGTTCCCTCTTTACAATGGGCCGAAGGCGCCTTAAGCAATTCAGGGGAACCGATCGTAATTATTGATAATAATGGTTTTGTGGTGGATTCTGTCTTTTACGGTCCGAATTTGCCCTGGGATACCCTTGCCAACGGACGGGGCCCTTCCCTTGAATTGTGTGATCCGGGTTCGGACAATACCGATCCGGCCAACTGGCGTCACGCCATTGAATTCCAGGCTGTCAACTTTGAAAATGATTCCATCTGGGCATCACCCCTGGCAGGATGTTCATACCCGCTGCCCACTGTTATAACAGTCGGGGTGATGGATGTAACACCCACCACCGCAACCTGCCAGGGAAATGTTACCGGCGATGGAGGCTCGGTGATTACCGCCCGCGGCGTATGCTGGTCGCACCTGGAGAACCCTACCCTGGAAGATAATCATACTACGGAACAGGGAACATTAGGCGAATTTTACAGTTACCTGACCGGATTAGATCCGCAAACGACCTATCATGTCAGGGCTTATGCCACCAACCTGGGAGGTACGGCTTACGGGGAAGATCTCTCTTTCGTGACAACGACGATTTATTTACCGGAAGTTACCACGGTTGCCGTGACGGATATCACCCATAATTCGGCCGTTTGCGAAGGCGATGTAACTTATGATGGCGGTGGCGCTATCACCGCCCGCGGGGTATGCTGGTCAACATCGGCCAATCCCACCCTGGAAGATAACCATACAACGGAATCCGGAACGACCGGTGTGTTCTTCAGCAACCTGACCGGTCTTACGCCTCAAATGACGTATCATGTGAGAGCTTATGCAACAAACCAGACCGGTACGGCATACGGGACAGACCTAAGCTTTACTACTTTATGCGAACCAGTTGCGCCACTGACCAATTTTTCGGCCAATGTGACCACCATCATGGCAGGGGATTCTATCGATTTCTTTGATGCCAGCCTTTATTGTCCAACCACCTGGTATTGGACCTTTGAAGGCGGGGTCCCATCAACTTCAACCCAAATGAACCCTACCGATATTGTTTATCCGGAGGCGGGAGTTTATGAGGTTTGTCTGATCGCCTATAATGAATATGGTCAAAATACATTATGCCGGCCTGGATACATCACAGTCCTCAGCCAACCGGAACCCACCAATGCCAACATTGTGATCACCGAAATCATGTATAACCCTCCTGAAAGCAATACGGATTCACTGGAATTTGTGGAAATTTATAACAACGATACCACAGCATGGGATCTGGAGAATTTCTATTTTGATAAAGGTTTTACTTATGTTTTTCCTGAAAAGGTCTTAAATCCCGGTCAATATCAACTTATCGCAAAGAATTCCACCGCCATTCAGAATACTTTTAACGTGGGATCCATGCAATGGACCGATGGCTCCCTGAGCAATGATGGTGAAGCCATCGTGATCCGGGATAATTTCGGTTTCGTGGTCGATTCGGTATATTACCTGCCCGATCTGCCCTGGGATCCTTTGGCTAACGGACATGGACCTTCACTGGAACTGTGCGATCCAAACAGCGATAATACCGATCCTGCCAACTGGCGTCATGCCCTTGAATTCCAAGCCGTGAATGCATCCAACGACACCATCTGGGCATCCCCCTTAGCCGGGTGCTCTTACCCGCCGGTCGCCGATTTCTATGCTGATGATACAACTATTCATCGGAATGATTCCGTAGTTTTTACCGATGCATCCTCCTCCAATACCACGAACTGGGAGTGGGTTTTTGAAGGAGGGACACCGGCAACATTCTCAGGTCAGGACCCACCCCCGATCTATTATCATGACTTTGGCCTGTATGATGTAAAACTGACAGCATCGAACATTGCCGGTCATCATACCCTGATAAAAACCCATTATATTGATGTCGGATGGGTCGGAATTTCCAAACCAGAAAAAACAACAGGATTCCATATTTACCCGAACCCTACCAACGGACAATTCAAAGTGGTCCTGAATACTGAAAAATCAATGCTGGTCCGGATCCTGGATCCCCTGGGAAATATCATCCTTGAAAAACAAACGCTTTCCGCTGTAAACCAATTTGATCAAAGCCTATTATCTCCCGGTGTCTATCTGTTACAGGTTATCGACACCAGCACGAACGAATCCAAAAGTCAGAAATTAATTATTCAATAAACTAACAATCTATTTTATGAAGAAACTTATCTCAACAATTGTCATGGTTGCCGCGATGTTTACTGCATCGGTAACCTTTGGACAGGGTCTGGAGAATTTCGCAAATTATCCGGAAACAGGGAATGCTTATCATGACGGTACTTTTACAGGACAGGATGGATCCACATGGTCCTATTTCCAATCCCGTGGCGACTCAGTTATTGTGGCCCCTTCCCCCACGCTGGGAAAAAACAGAACTCCAACTGCTGAAGTTAAATCGGGCGTTCTTTTTAACGGTTGCGGTACCCTGAGTTTTGATTACAAACAAGTATTCACCTCAAACGTTGCCATGGATGTTTTCGTTAACGGTATCCTGGTATATACAGCCGTGACCACCGGGGAACAAGGCATCGTGAAAAACACAGGCGCCATTACCGTAAACATTTCGGGTGATTTTATTCTTGATTTTATTCAGCAATCAACATCCTCAGGCCAGGTGACCATTGATAATGTTACATGGACGGCTTACAACAGCGAGCCGGAACCTGAGCCCACAAACTACCCGACCGACTTTTTAGCGGTGGGTTCTCCCTATACTATCGACCTAAGCTGGGTTGATGCAACCGGTGAACAATTACCGGCAAAGTATCTGATCAAAGCAGGTACTTCCCCCAACATTGAAGCTCCGGTTGACGGTGTCCCTGTTCCAGATGATCCTAACCTGGCCGATGGATCGGGAGCCTTGAATATTGCACAGGGTGTTCAGCATTGTCAGTTTGCCGGCCTGCCCAGCAATGTACCTTATTATTTCAAAATTTTCCCTTATACCAATAACGGAAGCGCCATTAATTATAAAACCGATGGCACACCTCCTGATGCCAATGCCACCACCCCCAATGTTACCGTAATGAATTCCGAAAACTTCAACAGCGGAACTTTCGGTACCTGGAGGCAGATGAGTATTGTTGGCGATACTGCCTGGACGATTGATCAAACCCATGGCGTTGACGGGACCCCTTGTGCCAAAGCCAGTGGCTATTTTGGCGGATCATCCACCCAGACGGAGATGTGGCTTCTATCATCTCCCCTCAATTTCGATCTCTTCACGGGAGAAGTACTGACTTTTAAAACAGCCTCCAATTATACCGGTCCAGCTCTGGAAGTGAAGATTTCCAATGACTATGACGGTACCGGTAATCCCGATAATTTTACCTGGACAGACCTGCAGGCTACCTGGTCAGCCGGTGGATGGAGCTGGACATCTTCAGGAAATATTGATATTTCGGCCATTTCCGGGACCGATGTTTATATCGGCTTTAAATATACCAGTACAGCTACTGCTTCGGCCACCTGGGAAGTGGATGATATTGTGATCCTCGGTGTTTCCACCGTCGGGCCTTTACCTGAACCGACCAATTATCCTACCGGTTTCGCGGCTGCCGCTGCTCCATATACCATTAACCTGAACTGGGTTGATGCAACCGGAGAACAACTTCCTTCAGCTTATCTGATCAAAGCCAGCGCTTCGGATAACATCGAAGCCCCGGTTGACGGTGTGCCGGTTGCCGATGATCCGGATCTTGCCGATGGTTCCGGCGCCCTGAATATTGTGGCAGGCGTTCAAATCTGTCGCTTTGCTGATCTTCCGGTGAACACACCCTATTATTTTAAAATTTTCCCTTATACCAACAGCGGGATCGATATCAATTATAAGACCGACGGAACGCCACCCAGCGCCACAGCCACAACACCCAATGTGTCTGTCATCAATTCAGAAAATTTCAACACAGGGACATTTGGAACATGGACCAAGATGAAGGTTGTTGGCGATACTTGCTGGTATATCGATATGACCCACGGTGTGGGAAACACCCCTTGCGCTAAAGCATCCGGATATGTTGGTGGAGCTTCAACCGCTACTGAAATGTGGCTCCTTTCACCCTCAATGAATTTCGATCAATATGCCGGGGAAGTACTGAGTTTTCAATCGGCCAAGAATTATACCGGACCTACCCTGGAAATCCGTATTTCCAACAATTACAGCGGTACAGGGAACCCGAACACCGCGGATTGGACATCATTGACTGCCACTCTTTCATCCGGTTCCTGGACATGGACTCCTTCCGGGAATGTAGATGTTTCAGCCATTTCAGGGACCAACGTTCATGTCGCCTTTAAATATACAAGTACTGCATCAGAATCGGCAACCTGGGAAGTGGATGATATCGTTATTAGTGGCGCTGCCCTGGGCATCCCGGAAACCGAGATGAACCAAGGGTTTAACCTGCTGCCCAATCCATCTGACGGCCATTTCAGGCTTCTTTTCAACGATAATGCCAACAGGGAAATCCGCATCATCTCCATGATCGGTACCGAGGTCTATCGTAATGCAACTTCCCAATCAGACTTTTCTGTCAACCTCCCGGAACTTTCTGCAGGGATCTATTTTGTACAGGTAACAAAAGCCGGGTCAGACAGACCTGAAGTAAAAAAATTGGTGGTCCGTTAACCGGAATATCACCCTGATAAAAGAGGGCGCCTCAATTTGAGACACCCTCTTTTTTTTATCTTTGTCCCGTCAAATATTCCTGTATGATAAGATGCCGTTTATTTCTGCTGATTTTATTTTTCGGGATGATGGTATCTTCATCCGGTCAGGGACGACAAAAAGACCAGGGCGACCCACCGTTGCGTATCGAAATACCAGCAAAATCGGATAAAGAAACCTACCGGATCATCCCCTGTGATACAGCAGGCATGATCCTCTTTTTCAGAAGTATTGAAGTGGCTGATGGTAACCAGGTAAAATGGTATTTTTCCTTTTATGATAAAAACCTGAAGTTGATATGGACAAGAAGTATCCCCTTGTTGAGCGACCAGGATTACTTTGACCATCAGATCATTGACGATACCCTGTCGATGTTATTTGTCCATACCGGCAATACCCCCCGCTCAGGTGTAACTGCTTTTGAGATCCTCCGCGTTTCACTGGTACAGGGAATTTTTATTCTGAATACGGGAAATGTTCCGGTTGACGGGGATGTGGCTGCTTTTGGTATCCGGGATGATAATGCCTGGCTTGGGATCAATATCAAAGGCAAGGCCGGGCAGATTGGGCACCTCCGCCTGTCATCCGGTATCTTTAATACCTTTCAGTCAGGCATAGGAAATTCAATAACCATTCCCTGGATCCGTCCTGATTCCCTGGGAAATACCGTTTTTGCTATTGTCAGTCGCAAGGTCGCAAAAAAAACTACGGAATATTATCTTGTCAGTTATGATTCTGCCGGTAAAATCCGGAACGAAATATCCCTTCATGTGAACACGGTAGGGCAGGCGCTCAGCCATTTTCAATACAGGGAGATTAACCCCGGAACTGGTATTGTTGTCGGAAGTTACGGACAGGAAACAGCCACCACAAAACAAAAGATCAAGGAGACCGAAGAGCTGACAGGTTTGTTTACCGCTTCTGTTGCCAACCGTTCCTTAAAATCAATATCCTTTTACAATTTTCTTGAGTTGAAGAATGTATCATCTCTGTTGACTGAAAAAGATATGTCGAACCTGATAAAGAAGTCTTCGAAAAAAAACAAAGAGCTCAAGGATTTCTCCGTTTCATTTTCCCTTCTTTTGCATGATATTATTCCCTGGAAAGATCAGTATATTGTTATCGCGGAGATATATGCGCCACAATATCATACAGAAAATTTCACAGAAATCGATTATTATGGGCGGCCTTATACGAATAGTTACTCTGTGTTCGACGGTTACCAGTTCATCAATGCCATTGTGACCGGTTTCAGCCACGAAGGCAAACTGTTGTGGGATAATGTCCTTGAGATCAGGAATCTCGTTTCCTTTGATCTTACGGCCAAGGTCTCTTCCTTTTTTTCGGGAGACGACCTGGTGTTGTGTTACCTAAGCGATGGTAGGATAGGATCAAAGATCATACAGGGTGACAAGGTGATTGAGAAATCCGATTTTTCTCCTCTTGAACTGATGTTTGATGAAGATAAACTCCTTTCGGAATCAAGAAGCCGGATTGTCCCTTGGTATGGCAACAACTTTCTTGCCTATGGCTACCAGGAAATTAAAAATATTGCGCTGACCGGTAATAATAAACGGCTGGTGTTTTTCTTTAGCAAAGTGAAATTCGAAAAGTAACAGGATACGTTTCGCGTTCCAAATTTCGGGAAATCAGGATTACGATAGCTGAAATGTTAAAAATCTCTTGGATGTATAAGTGATCTTTGTATTTTTGTCCCTAAACCAATACGCTCCAACTATGAAAAAAATTTTTCCTTTTTTGATGCTTTTCGCATCGTTTTTCTTGATTCAAACTATCTGGGCGCAATCCGAAGTCCAGGTGACCGGTTTAACAGCAGATAATGTCTGGCCCGTGGTAAGTCAGGTCCTCAAAACATGCAATCTTGGTATTGCAAATCTTGACAAAAATGCCGGAATATTGGTCACAGCCCCAAAGGAATATTCCACCATGATGGCTAAATTTCGCGCATCCGTTGTATTTACTTATAAAAATGATGTCCTAACCGTTTCTATGAAAGACAAGCAATCCTATACTTCTTCGGGATGGGAAAATTCGATTTTACCATCCAAAAAAGCAGATGATAAGCTGGTAGGCGATTTGGCAAATGCTGTTAAAGCTGTTGTTGCAGATCCCGCTCAACTTGCCAAATTGAAAGAATCAGCCGCTCCTGCCGCAAAAGCCGCTGCTCCTGCCGTTACAACGCAGGCAGCTTCAAATTCCGGACTATTAGCGGGGCCTAAGCCGCCTTCCATGGCCAATGCCGTCGAAGTACGGTTCGATGACGAAGATAGTTATACGTTCAGCGAGGGTTTGTGCGCTTTAAAAAAGAACGAAATGTGGGGGTTCATCGATACTACCGGAAAGGTTGTCATTGACTATACTTTCTTCAAATGGACAAACCTGACCCCGGAATTTTCATCAGGGATAGCCCTTGTTGCAAAACCGGATCCGAAAACTTCAGGTCGGGCGCCCATCTATATTGATAAAAAAGGGCAGGAACTGTTCAAACCCCAGAAGTTTACAGGAGCCACCCCTTTCCAAAGCGGTGTTGCCATCGTTGAAAAGACCAATGAAACGAGCAGGATGCGGACTTATACTTTCATTAACAAACAGGGACAACCGTTACCTGGGGCGGTCAATCCGGGATCAGGCAGAGGGTTGTCGCTGAATATGAAACCATTCAGCGAAGGATTAATGCAGCTTTATGATAGTAAAACTGGCTCCTGTGGCTTTGTAAATACCCAGGGAAAATGGGTGATCCAGCCTTCAGCCTATGGTGAAACCGGTGAGTTTGGCGATGGACTGGTTGCCGTTCAGAACAAGGTGAACTGGTACTGGGGCTATATTGATAAAAAAGGAGAAGTTAAAATACCGTTTGATTATAAAGCACAACCCGGGAAATTCTCCGATGGGTTTGCTGCTGTAAAGAACTCGCAGGAAAAAACAGGATATATTGATCAAAACGGGAAGACCGTCCTGCCCTTCGTTTATGGAGATTTTGCCTCTCCTTTTAAAAACGGTTTTGCCGTGGCTTATGTCCAGGACAGCAAACCAGGTTATGCCATCATTGATAAAACGGGAAATGTAATCCGTCGGTTCGGACCTGAGGGAATTCAGGTATATGACAATGGATGGATTTATTACAAGGAGTGGGTCAACAGCATGTGGGCTGTTGGTATTTCTTCCCCGGAAGGGAATACCATTCTGGCGCCCGGATATTTCAGCTATGTCGGTGAATTCCGGAACGGGTTGGCTTATGCCTGGGCCAAAATTGATAATAAGCGGGTCAAGGGATTCATAAACCTTAATTTTGATTTTGTGATCCTACAGACTTATTGATCGATGAATTTTTTGTGGACATTCAAATTTTTTGTACTTTTGTCCACTCAAATCCCGGTTTGAACCGGGATGTTTCGGGGCGTGGCGCAGTTGGCTAGCGTACTTGCATGGGGTGCAAGGGGTCGGAAGTTCGAGTCTTCTCGCCCCGACAAGAGGGTAACCAGTAATCAGTTGGTTACCCTCTTTTATTTGGGCTAAGGTTACATCTCTTTTCCACCAGGGTCTTTCTGTTTATTTATTCTTTCTTCTTTTCCTTGACCAGTTGCTGGTACAGATTGTATAAATCATCTTCAGGTTCATGCATGGAGATGGATTTTATTTCTTCCTGGTTTTTCATCCACCGGTACACCCAGGAGATCCCCCATTTCTTGTAGTATGTATCTTCCTGCTGATAAACATTATCCTTCAACGCTTCCTTAAAGCTGATAAAGATATATTTTTTCTTTTTCAATTCATTCAGCAACTGGGGC
>JALNWE010000040.1 GCA_023231065.1 Bacteroidales bacterium | reverse complement strand
TTGCCTCCGGCAAGGTTTTTCCCTCCGAGATAATCAAGCAAAACACTATATTCATCATCACTGGGCAAATGCCAGCCCTTTGGGCAAACTTTCAAGGCCGTTTCCCAATCGTACAACCTGCCGTAAATGTCGCAGTTTTCTGATTTATTCTCATAACACCAACTATTCCCGGTCTGGTAATTCATGTTCTTCTGTAACCAGCATTGGGAGCCTATTTTAACGGTCGGATAGACCAGTCCGTTGCGCGGATCGGTTATGGTTGGTATTCCCGGGCAAGGTGTACCTGATGCTGTCCCTGAAGGTGATTGATCCGGGGAAAAGACCGCCTGGATTTTGAAGGCAATCTTGTTCCCTATTAATCGTTCCCGGCCTGGTTCGTTGAGTACATCCCAGGTGGTCTGTTTGGAAGTCCCTTCCGTTATGCCACCACCGGCATCACCGGTCAAAGCACGCATCGGGCCTTCCCAACTGTACCCGCCATCCTCGCTAACAAACAGATTGACCTGATATAGCAATCCCGCCTTGCCCCCGGTCATGTCATAGCTGACAATGATCTTTTTGTCTTCCTGCCTGGCTTTGACATTGGTGATGCTTTGGGCATTGGCAACCCCAGAAATTGTCAGGATCATAAAAAAAAGGAAAACTCTTTGCATGTGTTGTTCTTTTCAATTTTTTCCCAATATGGAATAACAGAGCCTACCTGAAATGGTTTGGTCTGTTGGGATAACCGGGGTTATTTAAAACTCCAGGCTTCCCAGGTCCCTTCTGCTTCCGGGCTCACCATCACCTGGGGTGTTTGGGGTTTGCTGACAAGGGTGGTTTCGAGTGTAACATTTTTGATCACGTAATCCTTCATTTCTTTATAAGTTACCTCTCCCTTTGTTTCCTGCAATTTCTTCAACAAAAACCAGGTAAAAAAGCCGTGTTGTTTCTCCCGGTCCACCCCTGATGACTCTTCCCCGGAACTTGAAGCAAATACAACCATATTTCCTTTGAATACATCCGTTTTGGGTTTAATTTTTACCGATTTCATGGCCAAAAGGCCCTGATTCCTTGCCCCGCCACTGAAACAGGCATCCAGGAAAACCGTTACCCGCTGGCTTGGGCTTTTGGTCAGTTTTCCATATACCTCGCTCAGTTTGATACCCTCCGTGATATTTGCCCCGCTAACATCCACCGGGATCAGGAATGATTCATGGGAGTTTTCATCCGGAAGCCCGTGCCCGGAATAATAAAAAATTAGTTCGGCATTCCCTTCCCCGATCTCCGCCAGGCGGCTGATCCAATCCAGCTCCCTGCGGATTTCTGCTGCCGTTGCATCAACTAGAAGTTTTACCTGCCGATCGGGCACTCCCAGGGTGTTTACTGCGTACTCTTTGAAGATCCGTGCGTCATTGGCGGCAAAATCAACGTTGACCTCTTTGGCAAGCCCGCTCTGGCGCGAACTGTAATCTTCGTTACCGATGATCAGGGCGTAGCGGTTTGAATGGGTGTTCCCAGTGTTAGGAATATTTTTATCAACCACCGCACTAAGTGAAGCGATGGTTATGGGCGAAATTTCTACCTGGGTCTGCGTGCCATCAACAACAATTTTATTGGTAGCAACCGCCTGGTTGAGCGAAAGGGTCAGCGTTTTATCTTGTGCGAATTTTCCATGTTTCTCGCTGATATTTATCTTAATTGGGATTTGATTGCCTGAATAAAGATCATTCACAATCAAGCTGTAAACAATGCTTTTCGTCTCCCCGGGTTTCAAAAGAGGTATGGAAGTGGTCTGGTTGTTAGTAAGGGGCATCACGTTTGGTGGGAGCGAAATTGAAACGGTCACATCTTCAGCTTTGCCGTACTGCGTGTTCTGGATGAGTATCTGTAGATCGAACGGCGCCTTTCTGACCAGGTTCCCTGCCCTTCCGCCTGTCACCGAGTTGTCAACGACTTCCACCATGGGAGAGATAAACTTTGCTGTTTTCACTTCAATCTGTCTTTCATCGGTGCCAAAACCATTGGGCTCTTCCACCTTGAAGGAGAAAGTGACCGACCCGTCAAGGGTGTTTAAATTGGCAGAAATTGGAATTTCCACATCTGTCTTTTGTCCCACTTTTAAAACATCGAGGGTTTTCGATTCCGGAAATGTGATCCCCTGGAGGTCGCCTGTGGCATTGGCGATCAGTTTTAACCCGATTCCATCTCCGATACCCGTATTTTCGAGCGTGAAAACCAACCGGGAGGACTCGGTGGCATCAATCATGTTGTTCCCTCCCGGTTCTACGAATCGTATCGACTCGTTAACAATATTAAGGATCGGGGGTTTCACCTCCTTCGAGATGCTGAAAGTATAGTTACCGCTCTTCCCTTCGATGGTCTTTTGGGAGTAGGTATATTGACAAGCAATCAGGAAAAGAAAAACAGAAATGAGAACAGGCAAAATAGCTTTCATGGCAAGATTATTTGTGAAAGTAAGGTATTTATCTCATTTTATTAGAAGAAAAAGTTAGGTAAAAATACAAAAAAGAAATACTGCAATAAAAATAACAGTTTTTTGTAGTAAAACAGGGGTTTTGTCCTCCAGGGTGGCATGTACCAACCGAAAACGAATGGCAAATGTTATTTAATTTTTACCAGGGGAATGGACTTGCAGGGAAACCGCTTCAGGACAGCATTATTTCAGGATTCAATGCATTGAGAAGCGGCGTTTTCTATTTGAATTCAAGCATGAGTTTTAATAGCTTCGCAACCCTTTTTTGGTCTTCAACATTATGGGGTCAGTTTAAAGCCTTATCACACGGGATGAATACATACAACTATTCTGTTTCATTGTATCCATCAAGCAGGGCAAATGCGTTTCCGGTGAGGTGTTTACGAGATTGACAAAGGCCGTAATATATGTTAAGAAAAATCGATTTTCTTTACATAAGGAAAGAAATAAAACCGTGTTACCTTGCTTTTCTAAAGCCATATTATCAAAATAACCTTGTATTTCTAAAGTGATTGTAGTAAATTTGCCTTGTATTACTAAAATAAACGGGTATGGAAAGATTATTTACCCTTAAGTTGAAAGATTGGGAGAGTACGCCTAAAAGAAAACCACTCATCATCCGGGGGGCACGGCAGGTTGGAAAATCGTACACGGTATCGGACTTTGGCAAAACACATTTTAATGGAAAGATCCATACGGTCGATTTTGAAAAGCATCCGGAATGGATCGGTGTTTTTGAGAAAAACCTTGACCCGGTCCGGATCATCAGTGAACTGGAGCTCCTGTTGAATACTTCCATAAACACGGCTACGGATTTACTATTTTTTGATGAGATCCAGGTAGCGCCAAAAGCAATCATGTCATTACGGTATTTCTATGAAGAGATGCCAGAAATGCATTTGATCGCAGCCGGATCACTTCTTGAATTCACCATGCAGAAGATATCTTTCCCGGTCGGACGGGTGAGCATATTAAATATGACACCCATGAACTTCTATGAATTTCTGAAGAATACCGGGAAAGATAAACTGGCTGATATCCTTCTTGAAAAACCTGTCCGACTATCGGATACGATCCATTCCTCGCTTCTTGACGCTCTGAGACAATACATGTTTATCGGCGGGATGCCGGAATGTGTAGATCTGTGGCGGAATTCCAACAGCATGACAGAGGTTTTTAAGGTCCAGAATGATCTTATGGAAACCTATCGCCAAGACTTCTCAAAATATTCACCCTATACAGATAAAAGAAGTCTAAATCATGCCTTAAGCTCAATCGCCAGAAATATCGGACATCAGGTCAAATATTCCAGTTTATCCGAAGAATTCACGGGTCCTACCAATAAGAAGGCGCTTGAATTACTTTCGCTTGCCCGGGTTATCACCAGGATATCTTCGGCTTCTGTCGCCTCCCTGCCATTCGAAAGCACGGCTTCGGAAAAGAAATTTAAGGCTTTACTCGTGGACATTGGTTTAATGAGGTCGCTCAACAATCTTCCACCCGATATTGAATACACTAAAAATGATCTCTTATCCATGTATAACGGGGCACTTGCCGAACAGTTTGCCGGACAGGAATTTCTTTCATCCGGAAGAGACAAGCTGTATTATTGGACAAGGGAGGCAAAAAGCAGTTCGGCCGAGGTAGATTTTATCTTATCGAAGAAGAATAAAATCTTCCCCGTAGAGATTAAAGGCGGAGCTGCCGGGAAATTGAGAAGTATGCATCTGTTGCTGGAAAAATACCCGCATATCGAAAGAGGATATGTATTATCGACAGCCCCATACGGGGAGCTTCGCGAACAGAGACTGGTATTCCTGCCATTGTATTATGCATATTCGTTGGCGGGTGATCTTTAACTGAAAAATCACCTGAAAACGATAGGTTCGGCCCCCGAATGGATCACAACCCTCAAAAAACACAAAATCTGATACCGACAAAAATGACACCTTGGAAACCATAGATACATAAGCAAAGCAAAGAATCGTTCAAGCCCCAGGCGGATCGCTGGACAAATGCAAAGTGCAAGGTGCAAAGCGTAATTTAATTTACACTTTGCACTTTCCGTTTTAGACTTTGCACTTTCCATTTCAGATATTACATTGTTTATCTTACGTCTGTTACTTCCGCCCATATCCACAAACTTCCCGTAATACTTGAAAGCAAATTCGATCCGGTCAACATTACCACCGGCTCCGGGCAATGACCTTGAGGGATTTCCCCTCTTTGACTTTTCGCTTATTGAAGGTGGTCCAGGATTTTACAACACTCTTTTTGCTGTTCCTTCCTCCATGGACGTTTTTACATTTTCCGCGCTGATCCGCATTTTGAATAAGGGTTGTTCAAGGCTTGTTCAATGGTTGTTCAATGGTTGTTCAATGGTTGTTCAGACGTTGTATAAGGAGTGTATAAGGAGTGTTCAATCGTTGTATAATGGTTGTTCAATGAAACAACAATCCTGGCTTGTGTGTCATTTTTCCCTCATGAGAGTACCAGTTATTATTCATGGATGCCCCTCATTTTATTTTGCAACCCTTTATTTGTGTCCAGTGGTGCGTTTGATCAGTTCTGCTTCCGGATTGCTGGAAACTGACTCTTCTGGTTCCGATCGAAGATCAGGAGGAACAACGTCGTGTTCTTCGAAAAATTTCATCTTAGTATCAATGGCCTTCAGTTTGTCATCCGTATCAAGGATTTCAAATGCGGCCTTCATACGGGTTTCCTTATCAACAACAGAGAGCAATGGATGAAGGTGGTTCAGTATCTTATAACAACCTTTTTGCTGGTCCTTCAGAGCGATCGAAGGGCAAGGCTTCTCGGATTCCAGAACAGGAAAAGTTGAACTAGCGGCAGGTGTAATTACAGTTTTCTGCTTTGGCGCTTCGTTAAGCTTTTTCGAAGCAGCTTATTCAGTTCATACGCCAGGGTCTGCTTGTTCTTTTGGGTTGGTCTCCCTACATGAAAAATCCGGCTAAGCCCGCGGATTTTAACATACTTGTCAAAAAGCTCAAGACCAATAGAGTATTTTCGTTTGGATTTCAGCTATGCACCTATTTCTTCCTTCATGGCGACAAAAATAGAGGTGTAATTGAAATCTCGGAAGGACAAAAATGTCTACCAACTTTGAGGAGACAACATAATAACTATTCACATGTATATCAACTCAATCTCTATTTGGTCGTCTAAGTTTTCTCAACGTCTCAACTATGTTACATGAACTATTTTTTAATGCCGCATCTATTCCTAATTCATTGCAAACAAATTGAGTGGCAAAAATCATTGCTTCATCTTTCTTATTTTCTGCTAACAGTTTTATGATTGTATTATATGGTCGTATGATCTTGTCATCCTTCTTTTTTAATACAATTGTGTTTTTTAATGATTTAGGTTCTATCTTCAGAATTCCGCGACCATAAGTTTTTGAATTAAGCTCTATAGAAAGTTGAGCTGGTAAAGATAAAATACTAACATATATCCATTTCCTTTCTATGGAGGTAAGATTTTTAAAATAGATTCGATGAAATGCATTGGTGCATTGGACTCCATTGAGATTCGGAACTAAATACGGAATTTTCGAAATTCTATAATGGAAGAATGCATCAGGTACCTTACCAAGGTTTACGGAATACCATGGATCCCTGAGAACAGAATGCGATCTCAAATTATACTCTTTAGAGATTCCTAACTGTATAAAGTCTCTGAATTTAAAATGATCATCTCTTTTTAGAGCAACTAGTAATCGAAGATCACTATTCCCATTAATTAAATACTTCGGAAATTCTATTGAATTGGTAATAATTGGGACTAGTCGATGAGCAGGGATCCCAAACTCATTAGCTTCTTTTTTTGTCAAAATAAAATAATCAACAGCTCCAGTAACAACACCAATTTTTACATCAGCATGATCAGAAAATTTTGTAAATCCATATTTAGATATATATTCAGAAATAATAAGATCAGGAGCATACCCTGCTGTATATGACACTCTGTCTGCCAACCATCTATCTAGGGAAATTTTAGAAAATTCTATTTTTGCCCGGATACTGGTAGGCGCTGCAATATTTATTGAGATACTTCTTCTACCAAATTGCTTTAGCCAAACAATAACAATTCGTTCATCAGCATCATCAAAGTATTTGTCGCTAAGCGCAACGACTTCAATAATACCAAAATTTTCCGATAAAAACCTTCTAAGTGGTTGTGAATAATCTGCTTGCAGAAATGCCCAAGGTAATATAGCTCCAATACTGCCGTCCTCCTTCAAGTGCGATACCGCTTTAACCAGAAACAATGCCCATAAATCGGAGGAATTATTTAGAACTTTCAATTCATCATAAGTTGCCCTATATTTATTTATTTTCTTTTCATTCTGAATATGATGGCGAACATAAGGTGGATTCATCAAGATCGTGTGAAATTTTCTCTCGACGGGGTAACTAAAAAAATCACTCTTGTGAAGGTTTGCTTCAGGCAAGTGATTCAGTAGGCCATTTATTGGTTTGGTATCACACCCATATAAATGAATTGAATTGCCGAGATTCTTCGCTTTAAAAATCTTTTCTGCAGCTAATAACAGTGCTCCCTCACCATAAGCCGGATCCAACACTGTTTGTTCATTAAGATAAATTAGAGGCGAAGCCATATACTCCGCTAAAACCGATGGAGTATAATATATTCCTTGTTCCTTTTTTGACATTAATACCAGTTAAGCGTAACAAATATCCCTTACAAGTGTTTCTTTATTGTGTCTTGGAGATCCAATATGATTTGAAATAGAATTAAAATATCTTTTTAGAATAAATACTTCATTCTCCTTAATTAAGCTTCTCCAATCCGGATTCTCAGTAATCTTCTTCGTAGATTCATTCTGAAATTCACAAAAGACAATATCTAATAGTAGTGCGAGATTCATTGGAGGAAAATTGAACCTGGGCACTGAAAGTTTAGGCTCAATATTAGCAGTCCTAAACAGAGTTCCTGAAAAACCTGTCCCACAATTGCCACCATATTGTAAATGGGAAATAAATGCTTTTTGATTTGTTCTGATTTTATCATGGTCATAATCAAAATGAAATCTCCTAATCAATTCAGTAGAATCATCTTTATGAGAAATACCAATAGAATAAGATACAAAATTATAATTGCCTAATACTTCAGCATGTATAATAATTTTATGAATCCGACCCTCTATCTCAATATCAAAATCAGAAACGAAACTAAAATCAAAGGTTTTCTTCCCACTCTTAAAAATGGGAGCACAAAAACGACTATAAGATGCATATATTGCATTATGTAATTCTGTATATGTGTCTTCAAAAAAGCCACGAGTATAAATATACTCCAACGTTTTTATTTCATTGATTTTAAAATCTAAAGATGTATGTTCTAGAATGGGTTTCATACTAATCGGCTTTCATCATCCTAATATCCTCAAAATATAAAAGCTTATCATACTTAGGGGCAGGACTGTATACTTTAATTTCATCGGATATCGTTCATCTGACGAATCATCTATATACGCCACAACCTCTGGCTGATCTTCTTTGTTAGTAGAATAATAGTCCTTACTATAAAAGTGGAGATTGATTCCTGGCAATGACCTTCCTTTTTCCCAAGGTAACTCAGTTGTCTTTACTTTTCTCGAAAGTACTTCAAGTAATTTACTCTTCCACCATCTTTCACTCGTATTATCTGCAAATAATCCCCGGTATTTTGCTGCCTTGAATAAATCTTCGACTCTATCGAAACCCGGTTCTGTTAATCCAAGATAGGTCGCAGTCCAAAGCCTATCATAGAGGAATCCTGGTCTTGCAATTAGAACATTTCGAATCCAATGCGAAATATTTTGGAATAAGGCTTTATCCTCAAAATTTTCTTTAATCTCTTGAGGCATGATGCTCTCAAGTCGGATTCTATCTAACTCTGGTAATTTAATTAAATTAAGAAGCTGATTTACATTAAGTGGATTACTTGAATTAAGTTTTCTGAATGATTGAGCAATTGCTTTCATTGATTGATAGTTATGCTCAATTTGGTGCAATTTATAAATAGCTTCGTAAGATAATTTTTGTTGAGTATCTATTGGATCATCTTGGCCAGTAATACACGCAATTGGAAATCGAGGATGTTTTTCTCGTATCTGTGCAGCTAAAGTTGAGCCTTTTTTGATATCCCCAGTTGTTTCTGTTAAATTGTGGTCAATAAGAATTAGATCAGGTTTGATATTTTCTATTTCCGTTAGATAATCGCTATCCTCATCAGTAACATTAATAAATTTGCCTTCAACCTTAAGTTGTGCTTTCAAGTTTTCAAATGCTGGGCTTCGATCCTCATCATCAATCCATAAAAATTTCAACTTACTCATGGTAGCTTAATTTCTAGTTCTGAATTCCAATTCTTCGATGGCAACTTAAATCTTATTGATCCTCCATGTATTATAACTATTTCCTTGACAATCCCCAATCCCAAACCAGTTCCTGAACCAACAATCATGTTGTCTTCAGGATTAATTCGTTTTTCAAGATTGGTATATAAAGTCCCCTCTGGATCAGAAATAAATGGAGTGAATACTTCCTCGTATTTTGATGGATGTAATCCAATTCCAGTATCACGTATTATTATGATATTCATCCCATTATCTCTTTCAGCACTTAGTTCAATTTTTCTATGACCACCTTTAGCAATAACTGATTTGATAGAATTGGAGATTATGTTAAGTAATATCGAATATACCTCCGCCTCAAGAATATTCCTGCAAACAATGTTATTAGGAATACGAGAGTGATCAATGTCAATATTGTACTTATTTGTAATTAATTCAAATACTTTCTCAACCTTCTTTACTCTCTCCAAAAGTGCAACCTGACCTGCCTTAGCTCTTTTACTATCACTACCAACCAACGAAGTCATATTAAACAACTCTACTAATCTGTCTTTTAGATCACCGAATCTGACGTTAATTTCTTCAACTGTTCTTCTATGTTTTGGCTGAAGCTCCTGTGCCAATACTTTCAGAGAGTTTTTACTTTGCTCTAATATACCCAGAAATGATTTTACTTCGTGAGAAAAAATCAGTAATAGAGTAGAGGTCGAGGCAACAAGTCTTAAATGAGTTAGCTCAATTTGATTTGCTTCGTGCTGCTTTAATATGACATCAGAAGTTCTATTAAATACTTCCTCAAACTTCTTTCTCTCTGTAGAAGGTAATACATCAGCAAAAGTATTTGCTTCAGTTCTCAAATGATTTATTGCCGATTCAATAACTCTACTTTTCTCGATCTTTTCATTTATTAATTCTTCGAATCGAATTTTGGCAATATCTGCTTGTTTCAGTGCCTCCTGTCTTAAGTAATAATCACGCAGAATTGTCGACCAATCTATTGCAAATCGGACGAATTCATGAAGTTCTTCAACTGCATCACTTCTTACAAATCCCTCTCGGCTTAGTTTAGGCTCAAATCCTGTCGCATTTTCACCAAGGTAAACGCTCCCAACATAACTTTTCATGGAGAGCATATTTATCAATGATCTTCCTGGCTCAACACCTTTTAACGTCTGTGCAAATGCAAATAACTGACTCTCACTGTTAGGACTAAGTTTTCTTAGTCCCCTATCCTTGTCTATAGACAACCAATCATCATCTCCATATGGATAAACTCTAACCCCTTTAAGTTGTATCTGAATGCCACCCCATTCATCTAAGATATTTTTTAATGAACCCAGTGAGAGGACTTTGGTATCTCTGATCTGATCGCGATCATCAACCATTATCGCGAATTCAAGAATAACATCCTTTAGATGAGGAAATGATTTGGTAGAAATAATCTCTCTGTTACCTATTCCTAATGCATCTAATTTGCATATAGCTTGACCGTTCTTATTTATCTCTGCTTTTAAATTTCCCCAGCCAGCATTAAGCAGCTTATCTCTAACATTAACTAGCTGACCATTTTCAAAATCAGGAGCAATTATTTCGACATTGAAACCTGGATCATCCTTGAATCCTTCTCGTTTTGCTCCGCGATTCGCAACTAATACCGCAAGTTGCCTCTTCAACCAATTATAACCTCTCTCTGTCCATTCATTAGGAACACCTGTAATTATGAGCTCTGTTCCAGTTTCTTCATTTTGCTTTTCTTCCTGCTGGCCAGGACATATAATTGTTGTTATGTCTTCACCTGGAATAAATTCTAACCAAGGAAATTCAACGATTGTTTTTTCGATTGATGTATGTGTTCCGACAACATTTCCATTTTTGGTTCCAGAGGTGATTATTTTAAGATGAGTTCCAAGTCTTCTACAACTAAAACGACCGATCCCTTTTTCACCAGATAATGGTCTACCAAATACTTTTGAAAGTCTTTGATTAACTTTATGTGTAGTTGCAATTCTCATCCAATAAATTTTGATAGCCTCGAAATTCATTCCCGAACCATTATCGGAAACTACGATTTGCATTTGTCCTTTCGAATCTTTTGAGAATATTATCTTAACTAATGTTGCGTCGGCATCATAACAATTTTTTACTAATTCTGCCAATGCCAGATGAACAGTTTCAACTAACTTTTCTCCCAACTCCCTCAGTAAAGCACTGTCAACTGAAAAGTTTAGATTTGTCATTAGGTTAAATTTATTTTCCCTTAGTTCTTTTTTGCAATCCCCATAAACTACAAGTAATCAGATAGATCATTGTTTACAATTTCTTTCCAGGATTATTGCAAAATGAATATGGGTGTAAAGGTAGAAAATCTTTTCTCATTCTGATGTATACTATACTTCAGCCTAAAATAAATGAATGAAAAAGCCTGCCAGATCTCTCCGGCAGCAGACTCTCTGACAACCTACTTATGAAAACACAAACGCTTATCTTATCCGGTCGGAGGATTTGGATCCATTGGAATACCGGAATATAATAAGGATATGCCGGGAAAATCCTTGAATGAGTGGAACTGTACCCAGGAAGGGGATTTTAGCTTAGCAGATGAATTGACCGGGAAACAAAGGCGTGAATCTTTGCAAAACCAAATCGGGTAAAGGAAAACAGGATTGTCAATGAAAGAAGGGCACAGAAAATGGACATTGTTATAGCCCAGAATAATGATGACGGAATCCATGAGGATCCAAAATTCCTGAAATTTTAATGATAACACGGCAGTTAATGCCTGATGAATCGGGTAGCTGAGTACGGAATTCTACTGGAAAAAGCCTATAAATCCAAAATCCCGAAAGCTTCAGAATATCGCGTATTGAGGTCAATTACTGAAAACAAGGGTTTGGCGCTTTGTTTAAGGACGGCAAAGGCTTTAAGACTCTCCGAATCGGTCGTCACAAAATACTCGATACTCGCCTCTGAATCAGCCTGAGCGAACAATTTTGCATCATTTGGAATAAGCAGCCTTTCTTTAAATGTAACAGATCCTTTCCGTCTGGCATCAAACAAACATCTTGCAAAATCCCCCGTCCTGACAGCATGATTATAATTGAATGGAAGTATCCTGAGGTTCTTCAATGGCAATTCATCCGGAGATCCTCCCACGCAAAACTCGGCAATGGTCACAGTTGACACATACAGAGAATATTCTTCCTTCAGAAAATACCGGAAATAATCATCTGCACTTTTAAACAAAGGATCATCCTCTTTCAAGAACCTAAGGAAAAAGTTGGTATCGAGTAAAACACCTTTAGGCATTGTACCCTCCTCTCACTTCGCGTAACCAGTCATCCGGATTTATTGATCCGAGCCAGGTTTTTGCTTTTTTCCTGATTTTCTGCAGATAATCATTATCGTATTTAGGGCTGTAATCAATCATTTCAAGAAAGACCAGGCTGCCTTTATCAATTTCACCGGTCTCAGTATTTTGCTTTCCCGATGCTCTTATGCCAAATGATTTGTACAAAATATTTTCTTCCAGATTTTCGAGAACCGGCTGGGGTGTCTCGATCCGGATAATTCCGAGATCCTCGGTATTTACATGGATATTAACCCTTTCCTTCCCACCGGCGTTTGTGATTTTTCCATAGAAATAAAATTCCGCATCGGCCCAAACGTTCGAAGTACGAAAATACCTGGTGGTTTTATCAATTCGAAGCACGGTCGATTCTGGTAGAGAGGTTTTCAGAAAGATAACGTAATCCTTTTTAATTGCATTATCTTGGAAAGATTCGATAGCTCTGGCCGTATTCAGTTCGAGAAAATCAATATTCTGTGAGGTTGTGATTTGCCCAAGAATTGCAGTAAAACCTATTATGGTCTGCATACTCGTCTGGAAAATATGCTTTACAGATCCAGCTTCCTGCCGGTAACTGATTGTCGGTCGTTCCCGTTTCTCTCCCGGGAAAAGCAGGCTCTCGGTTTGCTCAAGAACCCCGATAACTTCACGGATATCATAATTATCCGGTGTAAGTTCCAGGTTGCCTTTTAAACCTTTAATCCTGATCTCTATGTATCCTGTTTTTTCCACAAAGCAAAATTACAAAGATTCCGGCGATTTTTATACCGAATTTCACTTCAACAAGAATGGTCGATCAATGAAAGTCTTCGGTCTGTCTCTTGATCTCGCTGATCAGCCAGAAGCCAGGTTCAACTGTATCTGCAAGATAACGCTCAATCGAACCATTCCGTTTAATTGGCATTTTTGAGTAGTATGTGTTAAGGATCTCATTACGTTCATTTACCGGAATATCAAGTTGCTTTAAATAACCTGCAAAAGCATCACGAAACTCTTGAAAATGCTTAATGAGACGAATTTTAGATAAATCATCTATCTTGTAATAGAATGGCTTTCGGTCAATCCGCACGAACCGATATCCTAATGAATAGAGGATTCCATAAACTTCACTTTCAATAAAATGAAGTTTGATAGAACCATTCTTAAAGATTTCTTTTGTAACAAATTTGAGGTCTGTGGTCTGTTTCATTCTATCATCTCATTTTCCACAATTTTTATTTCATCGTCTGTAAGGCCATAAAGTTCATAAACAAGCAGATCGATTGCTGCTTCCTGTTCTATAGTGTTTGCAAATGGAGCAGTATTTTTTGCAATGAGAATATCTTGAACAATGTTAGAAATCTTTTCATACAATAAGAAGGTCTTTGGAACGGGTAGCTCTTTAACATCGTTTGGGTTCAACTTTGGAAAAACGTCTTTCCCAAAATTTGTTAAGGTGTACCTTCCAAACCAACTAATGAGTTTAGAATTGGCTATTCCAAGAATGTATTCAAGATCTTTTTGATGATCCTCAAATGGCTTAAATGGAGTAATGCTGTGTCCATAATAGAATTCATCCTCTGTTATACATGCCTGAATTCGTTTTCCTTTGCCTGGTACTTCTCTGAATAAAATCCTTCTTCCTTCGAAAAACTTTTTTTCACGCGGGGCTCCTAACCAATCTCCATAGCTCAACCATTCGTTTCCCCAAGAGATAGAATATCTATTCACGTTTTTCCCTTCAAGCCATTTCCCACAAGTATCATCATGTTTGTGATCAAAATGAAATGCGCGATTCTTTATAATCTCTTCTGACTGGCCTTGATATTTATCATAGGTAGTTAAACCTTGTATAATTTCACCAAATTCAAAAAGGTTTATCGATTGCTTTTTTACTTTTTCAACAATTGCTTTTGATTTTTGGGAAGTTCTGCAATCGATCTGTAATGAACTAGTGTCGATCCACAATGATTTTTGTACTGATTCTGTTCCAGTTTCACGTAAAATTAATAAATCATCTTTGGGTATGGATTTTTGAACCTGAAAAGAACATGTATTCACCACGGCCTCTTCAAAAACACTTTCCCCGTGTATGAAAATACGACGCAAATCATTTTCTTTAATCACAATGGACCGTAAATTATAGCAGTTTTCTAAGGTTAACCATAAAATTGGGGTAATGAATTCTAAGTACCCATTCTTTTTCAAAATTATCAGTCCTAATTCTACAAAATAAATATAACTATCAAATCTGTACTTATATGAAAGGAATCTTTCTTGAATGTATTTTTTATCTTCATGACTGAAAGATGCGCCATACGGTGGATTCCCAATCACTACATCAAACCCCTCGAAATCCCCTTCATTATTGAGTACTTCAGGAAATTCAAATCGCCATTCAAAGGCATTCTCGTATATCTTATTGTTCTTTATCCCTTCGAGTTCAGTTTCGAGTTTCTTAATTTTAACTGTCAGCTCATTCACCTGTTTGTTCCACTCAGCCAGCTCTTTCTTGGTTCTTTCAAAGAGTGATGTTTGTTGTGTAAGGTTGAAAAGATCGCCACTCAACTTCTTCAACTGAAGCAACCGCTTATCGTTGGCAGCAACTTCCGTTTCGAAATCGGATTTGATCGATTCGATCAGTCGCTCCATCGTTCGCTTTTCCTCTTTACTGGTGGCATTCCGATATGACATCACGGCCAATCGGTAGCTGTCAATGCTCCATTTGCTTTTCTTCAATGCCAGTTTAATATCTGCATCAAGCGAATAGCGTGAGATCAGCGAATTTCCGCATTTGATATTGATGTCAATGTTTGGAAGGGTTTCAAGCTCCCCTTCTCCTTTTGGAGAGGGGGTTGGGGGGTGAGGCTGCTTGTAATACGCATTCTTAAGCAGTTCGATCCAAAGCCGCAGCCGGCAAATCTTCACGGAATTGGGATTTATATCTACCCCAAACAAACAGTTTTCAATGATTGTTTGTTTCTCTCTGAACATGGTTTCCTGGACCCGCTGGCTCTCAGGACTTGAGGGATTATACTCAAACAAATCTCCATCTTCGTCGGTGATGATCAGCTCGTCATTGACAACTTCAACATGATATTCCTTTAGCCTTTTTCCCTCTCCGTCCGATAATATCCTGAGTTCACTCTTGATGGCGATGATCTCGTTCAGGGCTGAAACCAGGAAATGACCGGAACCCACTGCCGGGTCACAGATCTTAAGATCATTTATGATCTTATTGGCTTCCTGCAAATCAACTATTTTGTTGTAAAGTTCTTTCAGATCCTGGCATTCCCAGCCTTTTGTGTCTTTAAACTTCTGTAGAACCGCCCGGCGGATCGTTTCCTGGCACATGTACATGGTTATGAAGCCGGGTGTAAAGAAAGAACCGTCTTTATAACCGTTGATCTTTTCGAAGATCAACCCGAGAACCGAGGCGTTTATCAGGGTTTTGTTCTCTTCCTGGATCTCTTCTGAACCTTCACCGGCAAAATCATAGGCATCAAGGAATTTAAACAGGTATTCAAGCGTAAAAAGCTCGCCTTTGACCTTTTTCCCGTTGTTATTTTTCAAAACAGTTGAAGCGAGAATTGGCAATTTGCCATCCTTCAACTGGCTGATGAACAAACAGGAATGCTCAATAACTGTTGGTTCAAACAACGAACTGTTCAGATAAGGAACATTGGTATAAAGTTTTCTTACATCTTCATTCCTGTCACTTTGCATCCGGGCCAATACACCAAAGAAGAGCGTATTAAGATCGTCAAAATTCTGAACCTTTTCACAATTAAGGAAGGCATATGCAGGATCGCCTTTATGATATCGGATCATCTGTGCCTCCAGGAGTTTGAGGAAAAGGATGCGGTTTATCCATGTGATGGACAATTCAAGGGCGACACTAAACAAACGTTCCTGGACTGTGTCACCAAACTGAGCAGGTTTTTCGAGCCGTGATATTTTATCCAGGTTATCGAGCTGGATAATGGCGCTTTCGATCAGAGAACCGGAATTACGTTCACCTTCGTTTTTGCGGCCGATGAGTTTTTTACTTCCTTCCTTGGTTTCGGACAACCCGATGATATGAAGCAATTCAGAATAGAATCCCCTATCCAGGCTGTTGCTGTCATTGGCAAAAGGAAGTTTTAACAAATGTTCCGGAGAAAGCAGCTTATAGAGAGCAATCAGCTTGGAATCGTCCCTCTTGTCTTCATTCCGGAGGGGTTTGTCATATTCCCGGAAATCAAACCAGGTAAAACAAACTTCTGAATCCAGTTCAGCTACAAAAGGTTCTGCAATTTCCTTGTAGAAAAAGTCGGTATTCTTTCCTATGAGTCGCCCTTCTTCAAAATCATTGAATTGTTGTACCAACTTTTTATTCCCGGCGAAAGTTTTCTCGAAAAGAATGGCATCAAATACAAACCATTCATAGATGTTGGTAACTATCAGATGTTTGATTTCAAGATTATGGTTTGTAATCCTTTCCCGCAGGTAATAGAGGATCAATTCATGAAAAGCTTTCGCATTCAGGTTATCAGGGCGGATCATTTCGGATTTATTCGAAGGCTTCTTCGCTTCGATCATGATGCCCGGCAAACTCTTTGAATCGGGACCGCTGTGGATTACAAGATCCGTCCGTTCTTTTGTATTTACATAGAACTGTTGGTAGAATGTATTCTTCAAAAAAGTAACCAGGTCATTTTTGTTGTGTTCCTCTGATTCGGTTTCATCCAAGCCATCCAGCAGACCAATAAGGTTCTTCTTAAAAAGTTCAATCTCACTCCTTAAAGGTTTTACCTTGAGGTAGGCTTTATTGAGGGATTTACGAGGGGATTTTAAAATGATCTCCATTAACAGGGTGCTTTGTAAGATCAAAGTTAACAAAAGGATTTGAACACGGTTTTTTCACTCAATAAATTTCATTTATAAGTTCCAATAATCCAAGAATCAACATGTAGATAGCATGTAGTAATTTGAACTGAGACCTCCTGATTATAGGAAAAGTTACTCCAACTGGTTATTTTGCACATCAGTCTATTTGGAGGATCTGATTCATCTGTTAAAAAATAGCCAAAAGGTTTGAAATTAATCTCAGACCACTTTTTAAATCTCCGAGTATCACCGCCTACAAATGTATACCCCATCATCCTGCTTTGTGAAGCCATATTTGAATATAAATAGACCCCATACCTAGAGGGAAGTTGAGTTTTAGACTTGTTCAGGATAAAATCTATTAAATTCGTATCTGCTCTTAGAATTCCTCCTTTTTCGATTGCTAAGAACATAGTAATGATCTGTTTTATCACGTTCAGAGGCTTTATTTTATAGGTCCCCGTGATTACCGGAACAGGATGCTTATATTGTCCTATGATTGCCATTCCTTGATGAACAAAATCATTGAATGCAGAACCATACCAGCTTCCAGTTTTTTTGTTACAGGATTCACATAAAGTATAGCCACCACTACCCCGGTTGCTTTTCATTTTCTTTCCATATAATGGACTTGTTTGTTCGGTCAAATGGACATGACCTTGTACAAAGATGGGAGAATCATTGTATGCCGCTTGGGGTGGAACGTGCTCAAAGGATAATTTGCCTTCGTGGCCACATATTGCACATGTTCCGTAAGTTTTAAAATAATCAGTTTCCATTTAAATTTTACAATCGAGAAGGATAATTCTGCAAAACAACGATTTTTTTTAAACTTATATTAATCAATGAGCTTCTGAAAATTGAACATTTGATGGAGCATATGATAAGAAACTTTTTAAAAAATGAATAGGCAAAGGAAGACGATAATGCCGACAACAGACGAAAATAATAGGCCAAAAAACATATTTCACTGCTGATAAATTTTGAAAATAGCTGGTCGCGTCGCATTCATTAAAAAGTTGTGTTAAAAAATCCGTTTCCGATCTGTCAGTGATGACATGAGATAATGTAGCCCCGTGCCTCTCATCATTCAGGTAAAAGTGGGTTTCGGAAGTTTCATCTGGAAACCATATTTGGAAATTACAATGCTTTAAAAATTCGGTCTGAAGGGATTGTACTGATTTATATTGATCCGAGTAGTTAAGGATTGCTGAGTATGCTGCTAATAATGGATACAAAATGCTCCCAGCAGTAACCTCTTCCCGGTATGAATCGGATTTTTCCATAGGGAATTCAATCTGTTCATGATAAGAATTAATGTTCGATGGATAATGATCATTGATTTGAAAATTAAAATGCACCCGTTGAATGAGTCTCGCGTACCATTCATGCAAGTCAGTAAGATTCTTTGAATTCATGGCTAGAAACCAAGATGTAATTCCAATTTCAATTGCCTGAGAATCCAAATATGGGGTATAGAGCATGGAGTTATTCTCAATCATTCTTACAATTCCTAATGAAATTAATTCGATTTTAGGCTTTAAGTCATCAGACTTCTTATTGATAGCAAAACCATTAACCTGCTCAAGCCAGTATGTCCATACCCCAGACAATGCAATTCTTCCCAGTACGTCAAATAATCGCAAGTTGACATCTACGGGATTAGACGCGCGAATTGCACTTGACAATGAATGAAGCGATTCTGTTTCAGGTAATATCTTGATCAGGTATTGGTTTGATATTTCAATGTATAACCGAAGAATATTTAAAAATGCATTCCTAAAGGTTGCAGATTTTCTATCTTCTTTTTTAAAGGATGTTTTAACTAATTCCCAGGCATTTAGGAGTGTCAACTCTGAAGAAAGGTATGCAGATTCAATGTTATTGGCTTTTCTACACCATGAGTATAATATCCAAAGACATATGTTTAGCAATCTGATAACCTTAATCTTTGCCTTATCATTCTTTATTTCTGAGGCAACTATAGCATGAACTAGTTCTGAATATCTTTTATAAGAAATATCTGGTTCATCAAGAAGTGCTAGAGCTTTTCTTAACATTGACTGAAAATCCTTTGGGACGAACTTTTCCTGAATAAACCCCGAGAAAATCATCTCGGCTAGTTTATCTCCATTCCATTCCTCAAATTTTACAGCACCCTTGGTATTCTGATTTGTAAAACCAGTAATTTGATTTCGTACTTGTTCCTGAATATCCCCACCAAAGCAAAGACAAATCACTATTGGCTTATCTTTATACTTAGTTGGAACTCTGTTAGGAATATAACTGTCTATAATTTCATTCAAAGAAGGACGAAGTGATTGAGGATCTTCACTGTCCCAATTACTTCTTGAAATATCACCTGCCTTAATGGAAATCAGGTACAACTTTTTCTCCCCTCCGTTTAATGCCCCAAATGCAGCAACATCAACACCATTTTGTCGTGTACCTCTGCCGGGCCTGGAAAAAACATTTAGACCTAGTTCACTTAGTAAATCAGGGATAACTGAATCTAGTTCATCTCGTTCTTTTAACGAGGCAAGATATTCTTTAAGAATTAGTTTCATATTCACAGCCTTCAATACGATATTGACGAATTAGGTAATCGATACCATGTGGATCTAATAATTCTAAACGTGGCACTTCGAAAGAATGTTCAATTTTATGTAATTCTAATTCTTTCCTGCTCTGATTTCCAGCAGAATCTGAATAATAATCTATTGTTTTAGTTCCGTAAAGCAAGACAGATTTAGTACCAATCAAATTTAACAGAGAGTCCTTCTGTGCCACTTTATAAGACTCTGAAAATTTCCGTCTAAAAAACCTCTCACTAATTTCTACTTGATAATTCGTCGGCAGAAGTTCGGGTATTTGACCTGGTTTACATAGGTTCGAAATATATTTTTTATAATCGGATTGAAGATTTGTCAAGACAAGTCTTGTTTTATCAGGCATTCCTCCTACATCCTCTTGAATTACCTTCATTATCTGAATGGGGTAACTTACAAGAAGAGGATAGAATAGCATTTTGCTTATGATGTTCAATTCAGATTCATTACAATATTCAATGAATGAGACTATAAACGATAATGCTGTAAGTGGAGAATTAGATAACCACCCAACAGCTTTCATTGTCAGAAATACATAGGAACCACGAGGATCCTGTAAATATTGATCTTTATCCAATTCAATATTAAGATGTCTATTTGGATTAGCATTTACAATATCCTTTACCGCTTTACTCAGGAAAAGATTTCTTGAAAGAAACCACTTTGTAACGATCCGGTTTAAAATTGGAGCATCCCCTCTGGTAAGATAATGCACTGTAATATCGAAGGTGTTTATTGTTATCTTCTTCTTTATATCACATAATAAAATTTCGAGGATATCAATCCCGCGCATCTCATTACCTGATTTAAGAAAAGATTGAATTCCAAAATCGATGTTTTTTAAGATTCCAGGTTGCAATCGCTCGGCACTATTGAAAGCACCAATGATATTGTCAATAAGATTTGAAGACAGTTCCGCGGTATTAAAAGCAAATAATTTGGAAGCCTCATAAAGGGTATAATCACCGCCTTTCTTTAAGATTGTCTGAAAATGCTTGGACATCACCTTCGGATTACTTCTGTAGATAAGACTTAATGAGAAGGAGGTTGAAAGGAGAACACTTAATATTTGATCATCAATATTATTTCTAGCAAGAGCCATACATACCTTCATAGCCTTTTTTGCAAGGGGAAGATCCACTTTATAGTCAATCCTTCCCAAAGCAAAAATTGCCCTTATTCTGAAATCAATATTTTCACCTTGAGATAAAAATATCGCCTCCCTAACAAAAAAGGAAAGATTAGATTTAGATCCTACTATCATTGCTGGACTGATAAAATCATAGAATTTATCAAGTTGCTTGACAATTTCTAAAACTTCGGTTGGACGAGTGACCTCACGTTCACAAAATGACATAAAAGCTTTAAATACAGTTCCTGCAGCTAAATCATCGCCAGCTTCAACAAAAAGATGATTAACACATTCGATCACCGAAAATACTGGAGATATTAGATTTGGAAGGGCATCTTCAAAAAGGTGCCTGGTTAAAAAGAAGTCAATCTCTGGTGAATTTTTCTTTAAGCCTGAGAATTCAAATAACAAATTGATTGTTCCTGCATTATGTAATTCCGATAAGGTGTTCCCAAGGTCTGCTCTTTCATCGGATTCCTTCAAATACAAATTATAAAGTACCTTAAGGAATGTTCCATTAGCAGATGCCTCAACTAATTTTTTTTCAATCTTCTCCATTTCGAAATTCATTTTGAAGAAACAATGGTTTCAAATAGACTAGGAATAAGTTCATATCAAAGGTAAAAGTATTGATCATATATTGAGAAGCAAAAGTAAATGTCTGGGGTGCATGTTAATAACACACCCCAGATCCTGCATGAATTTTTTATATACAACCTTCATCAGCAAATGAATAAAACCGGTCATCCCCGATGATTATATGATCCAGGACCGCGATATCCAGTAAAATGCCGCATTCTTTGATCTTTTTTGTGATCTTCTGATCTGCTTCACTGGGCTGGATATTACCGGAAGGATGGTTATGACCCAGGATGAGACTGGAAGCATGATGATCAAGGGCGAGCTTGTAAATCTTTTTCGGGTCCACTACTGTCCCGGATACTCCGCCTTCAGATATCTGTACTTTTTTGATGACTTTGTTTGCCTTGCTCAGCATCTAAATCCAGAACTCCTCGTAAGGAAGAAAAAATCGACTTCTTTAAAAACCAGAAGATGGAACTCATTTACCAACGCTTCAGATTAAAGCCCCGGCTGAAAGTTTGTCAGATACCCCGGCAAGAAAGGTACAACAAACTTAAAACCGAAAGCAAGTTGCTGATGAATGTGATAAAATTATTGAATCAAACCGAAACCACCTTCCCCAGAACCAATTTGAAAATTATTTTTAAAATTACCACTAAATAACATTGCGCGGGGTAAGGAGTTCTGTGAATTTACCCGGATCCCAAAAGCTACTTTGGACTTAACGGTATCCTGACCGGTCAGGGTATTATGGAAGGTCGCAATATTTAGCAAAACCATGGTCAGTAGTATCTTGTATCCCACTATTTCGGAATTTTTAGAGTGTCAGAAAGCCGGATGAACCCCAGGCGGATCACCCATGTCCTCTTTGCCGGAAAAATGATCCCAAAATTTAGCCAGCGCTTTTTTCCTGATAAAGGTCCTTAACCGGTTAAAAAGCATCCTCCCATGTTTATTGAGATAGTCAATTCCTGCTATAATACCGGTGAGGAACAGCAGGAAACCCGCGACAAACAACATGGATATCAGTCCGTCTTTCGCGTATCCGGCCGATGCAAACGCTTGTGTGGGGAATCCTGCAAAGAAAATAACCCCACCTGGCCATTTCTTTTTCATCTTATGTTATTCAATAGAGCTATAAAGATATAAATCTTTCCCTCAGAAAACAAACCATATCTTTTTACACCAATTTTGAGTCCGAAACCCGTTTTTCACCGCCAAGAAAACCTTCCAGGTTTGGTTTTCAATGGATGTGGTTTTATTATCTGACTGGGGCCATGTTCGCTAAGAAAAACCTGGAAGGTTTGGCTTGCAGGTTACGGGTTTCAATGGATGTGGTTTTATTATCTGACTGGGGCCATGTTCGCTAAGAAAAACCTGGAAGGTTTGGCTTGCAGGTTACGGGTTTCAGGTTTCAGGTCTTCGTGGTAAAATGAATGATTTGACTTTTCGGAGCGGGCTCATTTCATCCGTTTCGGAATTGTTCAACCAGGCGCTGCTTTTACCCGTAGTTTAGTGAAATTCATCTTTTTTATACTGATCTATCGCGGGTTTGGATTTAATATGTAAATTTGAAGATTGAAAGTAGTGTCCACTCCATTTACATATTATAAACTTGTGATTATGAAAAGAAATTTCCTTTTGATTGTTTTTACATGCTTTGCTATTTTTGCTTCTGCAGGCAACCTGATCAAGTTGAACGTTAAAGACCCCTCGCTGGTCAAAAAACATCTGGCGACCCAGGATCTCCGGGTGAATTATTCCTGTAATGAATTCCTGGTAGCAACCACCAGTTCCGGTAGTGCCGAAAATTCAGTGTTACTGAAGGGGAACGCATGGGGACCCGGTGATAATTATTTTGTCCTCTGGACCAAGGCCGAGCTCAAGGCCGGCTATTTAGCAAAGATCGGTCCCTTTATTACCATCCTTGACCAGACCGATCATTATCTTATCGTCCAGGTGCGGAATGAAAATGTTACCAGGTTATTCCCATCGGTTCACGGTGGTGTGGTGAAGATCAACAACACCGCTATCAGAATGCCTGTCCAACCCTCTATGAAACTCAGCGCCCCCAAGGAGATAGACCCATTCATTACGGAGCTTTTAGCACAAGTTAAGAATGATAGCATCCAGAACTCAAACCAGCATTTACAGAACTATGGGACCCGGAATTGTTTAACCCCGCAAGCAATTGAAGCACAAAATTGGATCAAATCCAGGTTTGAATCTTATGGATTACCGGTTACACTTCAGAATTTCACCGTTAACGGACAAAATTCAAGCGCCAATGTCATTGCCACTCTGACCGGCGCCAAATATCCGGATCAATATGTGATTTTAGGCGGCCACTATGACTCCTTCGTTTACTCAGGTAACGCCCCGGGCGCTGACGACAATGGTTCCGGTACCAGTTCGGTCATTGAAATTGCCAGGATATTGAGCCAATACACCTTTGACCGGACGATCATTTTCATCGCTTTTTCCGGTGAAGAATATGGATTATATGGTAGCGCAGCTTATGCCACCATGGCCCAAAACCTGGGGATGAACATCCTGGGATATTTTAATACCGATATGTGTGGATATCTCAACCCAGGCGATGAAATCCATACTGATATCATCGCCCCTGCCTCTGCCGAACCGCTGGTCCAGTTTTACAAAGATGTTGTACAGCTTTACATGCCCGATTTCACAGTAGATGACGGACAACTTTCAGGAGGCGACAGTGACCATACCTCATTCAATAACCACGGATTCATGGGCATTTTCCCCTTTGAGGATAGTCAGAACTACAGTCCTTACATCCATACTTCACAGGATCTCATTGGAAACAGCGTAAACAGTTTCCCTATGGTCGGGACCTTTACCCAGGCAACCATTGCCAATGTTGCAACCATGGCCAACCAGTTAAGCGCCCCTCAGAACCTGATTGGTACGCCCGGTGACACTAAGATCACCTTAGCCTGGGACACCCTGGCAGGGATGAATTATTTCAGAATTTACAGGAATGGGGAAGCGGCCGTTTATGACAGTACAACCGGGTTTTCCTATGTTGATAGCCTCCTGACCAACGGGGTTGCCTATTCTTATTATATAACAGGGATTGATTCTGCAAGCGGTAAGGAAACGCCCAAATCAAACACAATTACCCTTAAACCAAATGTCCCAATGGTTTTACCGTTTACTGACAATTTTGAGACAGGGGCCCCTTACTGGCAATTTGAAGATACATGGGGCTTATCCACTGCCGCATACAATTCACCTTCCCATTCCATATCCGAAAGTCCCACCGGTCAGTATGGCGACAGCAAGGATATTTCTACTTTTCTTGGGCCCTTCAGCCTGGCTGCCTGTTCAGAGGCCTCCCTATCATTCTGGACGAAGTATGACCTGGAAAACAACTATGATTTCATGTACCTGATGGTTTCAACTAATAATCAGAACTGGACACAACTGGCTCAATATACCGGGACCCAATCGTCATGGACACAAAAAAATTATTCCCTGAATGATTATATTGGCAGCCCGAATGTGTGGGTACGCTATCGGTTCACAAGCGACGTCAATACCACCAAACAAGGAATGTACATCGATGATTTCGTTCTGAATGTCACAACGACAGGATATACACTCAACGGATCCGTTGTATACCCGAATACGCCCCATACTCCTTTGCAGGGAATAACCGTGAAGCTGAAAAATGCGTCCGGCACTGTTATCGGCACAACCACGACCAATGCATCCGGAAATTATTCCTTTATAAACATACCCAATGGCAATTATTCCCTTGAAGCGGCCACCACTAAACCCTGGGGCGGTGTAACTGCTGCCGATATCCTTTTGTATAAAAAACATATCATCGGGATCGAACAACTGGAAGGTATTTACCTGGCAGCCGGTGATGTCAATGCTTCAGGAACATTAACGGCTATTGATGTCATGGATATGCAAAAGAGAATTGGCGCTATTATTTCTTCCTTCCCGGCCGGCGATTGGTTATTCAATGCCCCTTCGTTCAGCATAAACGGATCTAACCTGACCCAGAATTTCTATGGTATTTCCTATGGAGATGCCAACGGATCATATATCCCTGCGGTGAAATAAAATATTATTGATGTTTTCGCACTCCTATTCCCACAAGGTTTTAACTACCTTGTGGGAATTTTATGATAAGTAATAGATAATTAAATAAGATCCCAATTCGATGAAAACTCCTGGTGTAATTTGTTTTATTCTTTTATTAGGTCTTGGAATTTCCGCTTATTCTCAAAATGTAACGGTTAATCAACCTGATACTGCGAACTATCCATACTGGATAGAAATGATGCAGGATCCGGGGATTAATTTTTTCAAAGTTCAATCGGCATTCAATAAGTATTGGGAAAACAGACCCATAACAAGAGGGTGCGGATGGAAACCATTCAAACGCTGGGAGTATATGATGCAGGACCGCGTTTCCCCCACGGGCGAACGTCCATCGGAATCACGTACCGTTAACGCGTATAAGGAATTCTATTCAAACCTTGCCAATGCCCCCCGATCCGCTGAAGGGGACTGGACCAACCTCGGGCCATTCACAATTCCGGTCAATACAAGAGGATACAGGGGATTAGGCCGCATCAACGCCATCGGGTTCCATCCGACAGATGCCAATACGATCTTTATCGGGGCGCCGTCAGGTGGACTATGGGTCTCTCATGATGCAGGGGTAACATGGGCCAGTAATACGGATAATTTGCCTACCCTGGGCGTTTCGGCCATTATGGTCGATTATGCCAATCCGCAAATCATGTATATCGGGACCGGTGACCGGGATGCCGGAGATGCAGCGGGGTTGGGCGTGATGAAAAGTTTTGACGGCGGTCTTACCTGGGAGCAATACAATACCGGAATGGGTGAAAAAACCGTCGGACGGTTGATCATTCATCCTACTGACCCATCCATTTTGCTTGCCGCGACCAATGGTGGTATTTACAAGACAACCGATGGCGGATTGAACTGGACCAGTAAAATGACGGGCAATTTCAAAGATATTGTTTTCAAAACGAACAACCCATCTGTCATCTATGCAACCGCCAGCGGAAAATTCTATCTTTCAAACGACCTTGGAGAGACCTGGATCCAGATCGCCAATGGATTACCAGATGGCGCCCGTGGAGTGATCGGCGTAACCCCTGCCAATCCAAATGTCGTTTATTTCCTCCTCGCTAATAGCAGCAATGAATTCAAGGGACTATTCAAGTCCACTGACAACGGTGTTTCCTTTGTTGAGAAATCCAATTCCCCCAATATCATGGACTGGTCCTGTGACGGAAGCGGTTCGGGAGGCCAGGCCTGGTACGACCTCGATATCGCGGTGGATCCGACCAATGAAAATATTGTTTATTCGGGAGGAGTGGATGTCTGGAGATCCGCGAACAGCGGGGTCAACTGGTCTATCAACGCCCACTGGTACGGAGGATGCAGCAGGCCTTCTGTCCATGCCGACCATCATGTATTTGAATATTCCCCGTTAAACGGCCAATTATATATTGGAAATGATGGCGGGATTTACTGGACAAATAATGGAGGGGAAGTGTGGAATGAAATCACCAACGGACTTCCCATCAGCCAGACTTACAAGCTCGGTCAGAGCAGGACCGTCGATGACCTTGTCATCAACGGATACCAGGATAACGGATCAAACATCTATGAAGGGACAACCTGGGCATCTATCGGAGGTGGGGACGGAATGGAATGTGCCATTGACCCGGTTGACTTCCATTACCGGTATCACACGCTGTATTATGGGGATATTTTCCGTGATTATAACAACGTAGAACAGGGAAAAATTGCCGGGAATGGCGCTAACGGGATCACGGAAAGCGGCGGATGGGTCACTCCTTTCCTCATTGATGAAAACGATCCGAAAACCATGTTCATCGGATATAAGAGTGTGTGGCGGAGCACAAACATCAAGGAACCTAATGTCAACAGCGTTGATTGGACCAAAATTTCAGATGCTTTGACCGGCGATAACCTGAGCGTGTTGGAACAATCGCCTAAAAACACGAACATTTTATATGTGGCCGGGGGCAACAAGCTTTTCCGCACCGACAATTGTAAAGCCGATATTCCTGTATGGACCAGCCTCACCAATAAATTACCGGTTAATTTAGCCATCACCGATATAGAAGCGCATCCCTTTAATGAGGATATTGTATATATCACCTTCGACAACCGGATATTTATGTCATGGGATAAAGGAAATACCTGGACCGACTGGACGGGTTTGCTTCCCGATATCCATATCAGTTCTATCGTTTATAACAAGCATAGTTTATATGGCACCTACATTGGGACCGATATGGGCGTATTTTACCGGGATTATGCTTTCTGCGGGTGGAGCTCCTTCAGCAATGGTTTGCCTGTCAACGCCAAAGTAACGGAGTTGGAAATTTTTTATGATGATGCAAATCCAGCCAATGATCGCATCAAAGCTTCAACATACGGACGTGGCCTGTGGGAATCAGATATGTTTTACTCCATGCCAATGGCCGACTTTTCAGCAGATCAGGTACAGATCCCGATTGAATGTGGGGTTAATTTCACCGATTTATCGACCGG
>JALNWE010000039.1 GCA_023231065.1 Bacteroidales bacterium | reverse complement strand
TTTATCTGTTCTGTCGCTCATTTTAATCTGTTTGCCATCGGGTTGAATTGTTCTTTGGGCGCCAAAGAGTTACGGCCTTATCTTGAAGAATTATCCGAAAAGGCGCCTTTTCCGGTCATTGCTTATCCTAACGCGGGATTGCCTAACCAGTTCGGGATTTATGACCAGTCGCCTGAAGAAATGGCCGGTTATATCAGTGATTTTTTAGACCATGAATTTCTTAACCTGGTAGGAGGTTGCTGCGGTACAACCCCCGGGCATATCCGGAGGTTTGCCGAACTGGCGGCCAACGCGAAAGTAAGAGAAGTTCCTGCCAGGACCCATGAACTTCGTCTGAGTGGATTGGAACCGCTGACTGTTTTCAAGGGTAGTAATTTTATCAACATCGGGGAACGGACCAATGTAAGCGGATCTAAAAAATTTGCCCGCCTGATCCGGGAAGAAAAATATGAAGAAGCGCTCTCTGTCGCCCGGCAACAGGTTGAAAACGGCGCCCAGGTCATTGATATCAGCATGGATGAAGCCATGCTCGATGCAGAAAAAGCCATGATCAGCTTTTTGAATATGGTTGCCTCTGACCCTGATGTGGCAAAAGCGCCTGTGATGATCGATTCTTCAAAATTTTCGGTCATCAAGGCCGGTTTAAAATGTATCCAGGGGAAACCCATCGTTAATTCCATCAGCCTGAAAGAAGGTGAAGATACCTTCAGGGAACACGCGTCTTACCTCCGCAAATTCGGCGCCGCCACTGTAATCATGGCTTTTGACGAAGAAGGACAGGCGACTACTTTTGAACGCCGTATTGCAATAGCCAGGAGAACCTATAAAATCCTGACAGAAGAGTTGAACTTCCCCCCGGAGGATTTTATTTTTGACCCTAACATCCTGACCATTGCAACCGGGATCGATCAGCATAACAACTATGCTTTGGACTTTCTCCATACCATTAGATGGATCAAGGAAAATTTACCGTATGCCAGGGTCAGCGGCGGGATCAGCAACCTTTCCTTTTCTTTTCGCGGGAATGATACGCTGCGCGAAGTCATGCATTCGGCTTTTCTTTATCATGCAATACAGGCTGGCCTCGATATGGGTATTGTCAATGCCGGCGCCCTTCCGGGTTATGATGAGATCCCAGCCCCGTTATTGAAACTGGTTGAAGACGTAATCCTTAACCGTCGTAAGGATGCCACTGAACGATTGTTATCTTATGCCGACCTGGTAAAAAATTACGGAAAAAAGACAGGGAGCGAAGCTGCCTGGCGACTTTTACCGGTGGCAGAACGCCTGCGCCATGCATTGATAAAAGGGATCACGGAATATATTGATGCCGATATTGAGGAGATCATGTCCCAATATGACACAGCGCTGAAAATCATCGAGGGGCCGCTCATGGAAGGCATGAATACGGTAGGCGATCTTTTTGGGACCGGAAAAATGTTTTTGCCCCAGGTTGTGAAAAGCGCGCGGGTCATGAAAAAAGCAGTTGCCCGCCTTACGCCACGGCTTGAATTTGAAAAAAAATCCCGGAAGGGGAAACACAGTAACCAGGGGAGGATCCTGCTGGCCACTGTTAAAGGGGACGTACATGATATCGGAAAAAATATCGTAAGTGTTATTCTTGGCTGTAACAACTTTCATATTATCGATTTAGGAGTGATGGTCCCTGCCGAAAAGATCCTGACCGCAGCCAGGGAAGAAAAGGCTGACATTATCGGTCTCAGTGGATTGATCACGCCTTCGCTGGAAGAAATGGTCCACGTGGCCCGTGAAATGGAACGGCTGAATTTCAAAATCCCCTTGTTGATCGGGGGCGCAACCACATCTGACATCCACACGGCTGTGAAAATCGAACCTCTTTACCCACAGGGTGTATTTCATGTAAAAGATGCCTCCAGGGCCGTGGGTGTCATAACAAACCTTCTCTCGGAGGAGACCCGACAACATTTTATCGAATCAATCCATCAACAGTACCAGGACCTTCGCGACCAATACAATAAAAAAGGAGAATACTCCTATATTGCCCTGAACGAAGCGCGGAAAAACAAACTTGAAGCCAACTGGGAAAATTATACCATTCCAAGGCCTCATTTTACCGGGAACAAGTACTTTTTCGATTATCCACTGGAGAATATCCGTTCTTATATCAACTGGACTTTTTTCTTCCATGCCTGGAAAATAAATGGTCATTATCCTGAAATTTTTTCAGACCCGGTAAAAGGAGCTGAAGCCCTTCAATTATTCGATGATGCACAAAACTTACTCGACAAGATCATTGAAAAAAAAATGCTGATCGCACGCGGCGTCATCGGACTGTATCCTTGTAATTCAGTGGGCGACGATGTTGAAATATACAACGATGTTAACCGTACAAAAACAGTCCAGATCTTCCGGTTCCTCCGGAACCAGCAACAAAAAGAGCCGGGTCGGCCCAACCTGTGCCTGGCTGATTTTATTGCCCCAAAAGAATCGGGATTGATAGATTATATTGGCGGATTTGCAGTAACGGCAGGGTTAGGCGTAGGAGAGTGGGCTGGCGCGTTTGAACAGGACCTGGATGATTACAATGCCATCCTGCTCAAACTTTTAGCCGACCGGTTAGCCGAAGCCTTTGCCGAACTGATGCATGAGCGCGTACGCAAGGAGTTCTGGGGATATGCTGCCGATGAACAACTCGATGTTCCTTCGCTTATCCGGGAGGAATACCGGGGGATCCGGCCTGCCCCCGGATATCCGGCCTGTCCCGAACATTCTGAAAAGCAGACTCTCTTTGACCTTCTTGATTCTGAACAACAAATTGATATCCACCTGACAGAAAATTTTACCATGTACCCCGCCGCTTCAGTTAGCGGATTTTACTTTGCTCATCCCAGGGCACAATATTTTAATGTAGGGCATATAAGCAAAGACCAGGTACACGATTACGCGAAACGAAAAAACATCGCGGCCGAACGGGTTGAAAAATTGCTTAATTCCAATCTTAATTATTAATCATGCGCATTATCGATCTCATCAACAATAGTAAAAAAACCTTATTTTCCTTTGAGTTACTTCCCCCTTTAAGGGGCAACAATATCAACAGCATTTACCGGATCACAGATCCCCTGGTTGAGTACAATCCCACATTTATCAATGTAACCTATCACCAGGAAGAGGTGGTCTATAAAAAACGCGAAAACGGGCTACTTGAAAAAAAGACGATCAGAAAAAGGCCCGGTACGGTTGCCATTTCTGCTGCCATCAAATACAAATATCCCTCGGTGGAGGTTGTCCCACATCTCATTTGCGGAGGATTTACAAAAGAAGAGACCGAATATGCCCTGATCGATTTTCATTATCTGGGAATTGATAATATCCTGGCCCTTCGCGGGGATGCCCCCAAAAACCAAAGGACCTTCATCCCCGAAAAAAATGGCCACGCCCATGCCAGTACCCTTGTTGCCCAGATAGCCGATATGAACCATGGAAAATATCTGGATGAAGAATTGCTGAATTCTTTTCATACAAATTTCTGCATCGGTGCGGCCGGATATCCCGAAAAACACATTGAATCGCCAAACCAGGACTATGACCTCCGATTTCTGAAAGAGAAGATCGATGCCGGCGCAGAATTCATTATTACGCAGATGTTCTTCGACAATCAAAAATATTTCAGTTTCGTGGATTCCTGCCGTAAAGCCGGAATAACAACGCCTATCATCCCCGGATTAAAACCCATTACCACGTTGAAAGAGATCAATGTATTGCCCCAGGTATTCAACATCGATATTCCCGAAACACTCGTAAAAGAAGTATTAAAATGTAAAACCAATGAAGAAGTTTTCGATCTGGGCGTTGAATGGGGCATTGCACAGTCAAAGGAATTATTGAAAGCCAATGTGCCTGTTCTTCATTATTTTACAGTCGGAATCTCTGAAAATATCCGTCAAATTGTCAAAGCCGTTTTTTAATTGAAAGTCATGACCCTTTACGACCAAATCCTAGATGATACCGGATCCGGTAAAAAGAAATTTGCAGTTCTGATCGATCCGGATAAAAATACTTTGCAGGGAATTAAAAAACTTACCCAACTTGCCAACACCCATCATGTCGATTATTTTTTCATCGGCGGGAGCCTGCTGATGAAGGACCATATAGATGAATATATAAGTCACATCAGAGGCCACAGCGCCATCCCTGTGGTCCTTTTCCCAGGCAATAACCTGCAATTGAATAAAAAAGCAAACGGGATCCTTTTACTCTCCGTGATATCCGGAAGAAATCCCGAATTGCTGATCGGCCGTCACGTGGTCTCTGCGCCTTTCCTGAAAGAAAGCAACCTGGAGATCCTCCCAACAGGATATATGCTGATCGATGGAAAGAATATGTCAACAGTCGCTTACATGAGTAATACAAATCCCATTCCCTCCACAAAAAATGATATCGCGGCTTGTACTGCAATGGCCGGCGAAATGTTGGGTTTGAAGCTCATTTATATGGATGCCGGTAGCGGCGCAATACAACCAGCGCCACCTGCCATGATCCATGAAGTAAAATCCCATATCGGAATTCCCCTGATCGTAGGGGGTGGAATTACCACTCCTGAAACTGCAGACAAAGCGCTCCGCGCCGGCGCCGACATGATCGTTGTCGGCAATGCCATTGAAAAAGATCCGGGACTGATACCCCGGATTGCAGAAGCGGTCAGGTTGGGAGGGAGATGACGGTACCGGATTAAATCATATAAAATATTCAAGTTTAAATTGAACTTTATGCATAAATTCTATCTGCCATTGCTGTTTGCTTTCACCTTTCCTTTCCTTGGAATGGGGCAAACGAAACTTCTGACCATCGAAGATGCTTCTTACATGAACCCGAAACTGAACGCTGCCAACCTTAGCCAGTTACAATGGGTCCCGGGTTCTTCCCGTTATGTTTACGTGGCTAGAAACAGCCTTATTCAAGGAACTGCAGAATCTCCGGTATGCGATACAATCCTCCGCTTAGCCGATTTGAATAAAATTTTAACTTCAGAAAGACAGGATAGCGCGAAAAAATTTCCGGCGGTTACTTTCCTGGACCCTGCCAGGTATTGTTTTATCCTGAATTCCGGACTATACGTGGGGGACCTGTTAAAAAACAATATTACGCGGGTGAATACCTGGGACAAAGCAGCCGAAAATACCGATATCGACAAGACGACATTCCGCGTAGCTTACACCAAAGAAAACAACCTGTATATTTCAGATGGGGAAAAGGAGACAGCCATTAGTAAGGAAGCAAACAAGGGCATTCTCTATGGCTCGGAAAGGGTACACCGCAATGAATTTGGTATTGACAAAGGAACATTCTGGTCACCCAAAGGCAACTTATTAGCTTTTTACCGGATGGATGAAACCATGGTCGCCGATTATCCGTTGGTCGATATCACACCGCGTCCAGCGCTTATGGCCCCAGTCAAATACCCCATGGCCGGGATGACAAGCCACAAAGTGACAGTGGGGGTTTACCATCCTGAAAGCGGAAATACAATTTATCTCCAGACTGATTCTGCTGGAATTTACAACTTACAACCTACCGTTTATGATTTAAAAGGGATCCGTCATCCGTCATCCGCGATCGATTATCTGACCAACATCACCTGGTCCCCCGACGAAAAGTTCATCTATATTGCCTGTCTCAACAGGGATCAGGATCACTTGTGGCTCAATAAATATGATGCACAGACAGGCCGTTTCATCAAGACTTTGTTTGAAGAAAAAAATGAAGCTTACGTGGAACCGCAACAAGGCCCTCATTTTCTGAACCTTGATCCCGGGCAATTCATCTGGGAAAGCCGGCGCGATGGATTTAATCATTTGTACCTTTACACTTCCGAAGGAAAATTACTGAAACAACTCACATCCGGATCCTGGGAAGTACTTGACTTCAAAAAAATCGATGAAGGCAACGGCAGGGCTTTCTTCCTCTGTAACAAGGACAATCCCATTGGTTGTCAGTTATATGCAGTTGATCTGAAAAAAGGCATCCTCGTCCCTGTCACTTCCTTACGCGGCACACACGAAGCGAAGGTCGCGGATGATGGCCGGTATATCCTCGATGTTTATTCATCTCAAGCGATCGCCCGCCAGATCAGTTTGCTTGATGCTAAAGGAAAACCGATCCGTGTGTTATCAGCAGATGAAAATCCATTAAAGGAATATAACCTGGGAAAGACTTCAATCTTCACCCTTCAGGACAAGGATAATATTGATCTATACTGCCGCCTGATCAAACCAGCAAACTTTGATTCTAACAAAAAGTACCCTGTTATTATTTATGTCTATGGCGGGCCTCATTCACAGATGGTTACCGACTCATGGCTGGGGGGCGGAGGTTTGTTCCTGAATTATTTAGCCGATCTTGGGTATGTTGTGTTTACCCTTGATAACCGGGGAACATCCAATCGTGGCCGGGATTTTGAACAAGCCATTTTCCGACATCTTGGCGATAAAGAGCTGGAAGATCAGATGGTTGGCGTCAGGTATCTTAAATCCTTGTCCTATGTGGATTCCACCCGTATCGGCATCAACGGCTGGAGTTACGGGGGGTTTATGACCATCGCGATGTTCCTGAAACAACCCGGGAGCTTTAAAGTAGCCGTTTGCGGGGGCCCTGTTATCGACTGGAAATATTATGAAGTGATGTATGGGGAACGATATATGGATACGCCTGAACAAAATCCCGAAGGCTATAACAATGCTTGTTTACTGAATTATATAAAAAATCTTCAGGGAAAATTGTTGATCATTCATGATTATCAGGATGAAACTGTCGTTCCGCAAAACTCCCTGATGTTCCTTAAAAAGTGTGTGGATGAAGGCAAACCTGTCGATTATTTCATCTATCCGGGCCATGAACACAATGTACGCGGAAAAGACCGCGTCCACCTGAACCAGAAGATGGTGCAGTACTTCCAGGACTACCTTTAACAAGCAACAAGGCCCCCCATCTCCCATCTCTTATCTTCCATCAACCCTGAATAATTCCTTTTATCGGGGTTTTTCCGGCGTTCGTCGGGAGCAATTCTATTTTGGTCGATTTACTTTATATTTAGTCTTAATAAACCTGTAAATTTGCATTTAATATATTTGTTATCAATCATTTGTTAAATAAATGTTAAATAATTTCGGCGGTGTAACATTACAATCAATAACCCGTCTTATGATCAATAAAACAAAAAAACAACCAATTATGAAAACTATAAAAAATATGATTTCCTTAATAAGTTTCCCACTTTTTGCCTTGCTCATGGGTTTTCAAACTTTTGCTGCAAACAGTGTTTATTCTGATCTGGCCGGAACGGGGACATTCTGTTCCCTGATGCCGGTCACCCCAAAAGAGGCTACTTTTGAAGAGGGTCCGATGGAATTCCTGACAATGGATAAATCTCCTGAAAAAATTTTGAATATCATGGATTTTGCCCCGGTTACCCCAAAGGAAGCATCATTCGAAGTAGTCCCATCGTATGATGATCAGGTATGGATCAGGCAGTTGGAACCGAAAGTCCCTGCTGAAGCTGATTTTACCGATAATGACCCGGATTTATCATCCAATATTTTTTTATTAGCTCCGGTAAATCCCTCTGAAGCTGATTTCAGCGACCCTGTTTAAACTCCATATATCATCCGCTTTTTAATTAAAGAGGCCGCCCGAAAAGGCGGCCTCTTGCATGTTAATAAGTGAAGCCGTTACTTCTTGATGATCTTCTTTGTTTCAAGACGATCGCCAGCCATAACGCGGATGAAGTAAACTCCGGAGTTTTTGCCGCTGAGTGAGAACTCGTAGCGGTTGTTGCCCGTGAGTTGTTCTTTCTGTACCAGTCCGCCAACCATACCATAGATATGGACGATGATGTTGGCATCCCTGTAAGAAGGATCGAGTTCAAGATAGAACTTGTCGTTGGTCGGGTTAGGATAGACGGTGAAGAATTCGCCGGATTGGATAGCCGGTATTTCTTCAACGGCTTCAACGGTTTTGGTAACCATGGTGCTGGCTGCTGCACCGCAGAAGGGCCCACCCGGAGCGATGTACCCATGGAGGTATCCGCCGGCTAATACTTTGGTTCCCGGCAGGAAGAGGATGTTTTGGCCTGCGATGAAGGTAGCGGAGCCGGTGGCTTCGACGAGGAAGGTGGTTTCCCCGCCTGCAACGGTGATGGTTTGTGTGGCGTTGTAGCAGTTTTCACCACTAACCGTTTCATTTTGAACGGTGAGGTTCTCAGGAACGGTGATAGCCTGAACTTTCACGTTGTCAAGGTAGAGGTTGTTACCATAAGCGCTGGTCGCAGTAAATTTGATCATGTTTGTTCCCTCGGGAAGTTCCAGGGTCTGTGTTGCCCATTCGGTTTCAAGGGGGACAAAGGCAGTGGAGACAACGCCTCCGGTATTGAGAATCCCGTCCTCTCCGCCAGGCATGGCCAACAAGAGATTCCAGGTTGCTCCGGCATCTGTGGATGTGTATATATCCATTTCATCCAACTCTCCGCTGTATGTTGCGTAGGCATAATCGAATTTCAACTGAGGGCTGTTCAATCCGCTTGCATCGAATTCAAAGGTGATAAGATCGAACGGGGTTGCGGATGAGATACCGAAGAAATTGGCAATTGCCGAGGCAGTTCCAATTCCGTAACCACTGCAGGCTGTTGACCGGAGCCAGCGTGGACTGGTGATGGTACCGCTCCAGCATGTCGGGAAGAAAAGATCTGCTTCGAAGTCCTCTGTGAATGGTGTTTCAGCTATCGCGCAGCGGGTTGTGAAGGTATGCGGGCCGGCGAAAGGACTTTGTTCTGCACCGCAATCAGTTTGTACATAAAAATCATAGGAGGTATTGGGATCCAATGAATTCAATGTATAGGGATAGGTAACCCCGGTAATCAGGGTTCCTGTTCCGGGCGTAAATCCGGTCGGCCCCCATTCGATATTGAACAAAGTTTCCAGTGAAGTCCATACAAGGATGGCATAATCTGTTCCTATTTCCGAAGTTCTCAATGCAGTAGGTGCCGGGCAGGATAAAATGGTCACCTCAACGGGTCCTGTTGCTTGTGGAGATTCACCCATCGGATAGACAGCCTTCACTGTATAAAGGTAGGTATTGGGATCAAGACCCAGATCATCATAGTAAAGGTTAGTCACCAATCCGGTGGTATTGAGTTTGACCCCATCGCGAAACACGTTATACCCGTTTGCAGGCCATGCATCAGACGCTTTGGGGGCCTTCAATCCGGCGGACAAGTCTGAGTCATTAAGGGAAATGGCGACGAGTTCTCTGACGTTACCCTTCCATTGCTTTTGATCAACCGGTTGTTGTACCGGTTTGGAGGAGAGCAACATTTTTGCACCGGTTGTGTTGGTCACCCAACCTTGAATATTCCAGTTATAATTCAAAGGAAGGTCTTCCATCAGCGACCATGTACTACCGTCATAGATCCAGTTCATTCCTGCAACTGCAGGACCGGCATCTGTTGCGGCAGGGTACATTGCGTCATTGTAATCGACATAATATCCAAACCACAGTCCCTGGGTTCCGTCAATCTGAAGGGGAGTGGTCAGTTCGATTTCATTCCAGGCTCCGGCATTAACGGCATCGATGGGTTGTGAATAGATCAGCGTAGGAGGATTCTCTCCTTGGTAAATCACTAATTCCCATGCATTAGCAACATAGGTTGTAGCGAAAAAACGGATGGAGGACAGGTACATTCCATCATATTGGTTCAGGTCGGCCACCGGAAACCGTACAACGGCTTCAAAACTTGAAGCAGCAGATGAGCCGATGCTGTGAACTGGTGTTCCGTCGTCCCAATGAATGTACTGATTATCTGCAGGTGCCTGCCAGGACAGGTGAACATTGTCGCCATCTTGTACCTCTGCACGAAGACCATGGGGCGGATCCAACTGATATTGCAGGTTGAAATTCCGTGTGGTTGTTTGATTAAGGTTCACCACAACGCCCGCGGCTGTGCCGGTTATATATCCCGTTTTTGAACAGGAAACATCGTAAGTTCCGACCGGAACATTGAGGAACTGGTAAAACCCGTTGATGTCGGTCGTTGTGCTGAACGTGCTGAAACTGACTGTGGCATTGTCGATGACTTCCTCACCCGAAGGATCGTAAACATGGCCTTGCAAAGTTCCTGAGGGTAAAGGTTCCACGACATTTATCGTATAATCATGGAATATACCATAGGATCCGGTATAGCAGGGATCGGGATAATCTGAATCTGCTGCCCCGATCCTCAGCCGGTGGTTCCCCAACAGTGCATCTGCCGGTACCGCGAAGGATCCTTCCAGGGTGGTCGGGCTGGCTGACGTGGAAATGCCTGAATAGACTGAATCTCCGGGATCGGTGAAATCGAGGTCATTATTCCAATCGATCCAGATCATGGTATTATAAGTGTACCCGGTTTCAAACGTAATGGCGATAGGCACTGTGGAACTCTGATGAACATCGGTCACCAAGGTTGAAAAATCACCATAGTTGCCGGGGATCGGTAGAACCGCTGGTGTGTTGTTGATGGTTCCGAAGGTCACGTTGGTAATCCCGTTGTTATCCACAGAGGTGGGAGCCGGTGTACAGTAATCGATGGTGAATGTTTTTGGACCCGACCAAGCGCTGTACTGGCCTCCGCAGTTGGATCTGACATAGAAATCGTATGTCGTAAACGGGGTCAGGCCGGTAATGTGTACAGGATTGCTTGTGGTCGCAGTACCGGTAGGTGTGGGAGTATAACCTTCGGCACCATACTGGTATTCCCAGGCCGGGGCTGTACTTGTCCAGCCAAGGTCGGCTTCTGTCAAACTTGTGGGAGTCGCGGTCAGGCCATTAGGTGGAGGGCAGGCGGGTGCATCGCTGATCACGATTTCATCCAATCCCTGGTCGCAGAAACCGCTTCCATAATTCGAGTTGGCTGAAAAGCGGAATCTTACGGTCTGGTTGACATAAGCGCCAAGGTTCACTGTATTTTGCGTCCACCAGGTCAACGCGTTGGAAGTACCAAAGGTCGAATTGGCTGTGGTATGGGCAAACAGGTCATTCCAGGTACCTCCGTTATCGGTGCTGATCTGTACGGTCAACGGTACAGGAGTTGTCGTGTACCCTTCGGCCCCCAGGTAATAATAATAACTGATCTGGCGGGGAGTAGCGCCTAACTGAAAGTCAGGAGAAACCAGGTAATATGGGTTGTAAGTGGAACTTGCCATGTAAACATACAGGTAAGCAAAGTGGGTTCCTGATTGGGGTCCTGTAACACCATGGGTACCATCGGTCGTGATGGGTGCCCAATGGCGGCCAGCTCCGGTTACTGCTTCCTCCGCTGACCAGCAACTGAAGGTTGGTCCAAAGCTTTCGGTGTAAGGGAATGTTGTAACGGCCTGGCACCGTGTGGTGATTGTAAGTGTTCCTGAATAGGCACTGTAACAAACTCCAGCCACGTAAGCCCTGACACGGGTATAATAAACGGTATTGGAAGTCAATCCTGTGATCGGGAAGGAGAGGACCGAACCCACGTTAGTATGTTCATATCCTGCGAGATAACTTGAAAAGTCTGAAACTGTAGAAACATCCAGTAAATAAACTGCTCCTTCCGAGCTGGAAGCTGTCCAGCTAGCTGTAAATCCGGTAGCGGCAATGTTTGAACCGGTAGGGGTTCCCGGAACGCCGATGGCCTCGACACAGGTAAACACTTGGGCTATCAGTGGCGTGGTGGTCAGGTAAACCGGGCCATAACAGCCAAGGTTGTTATAACTATAAACATAATAGTCATAATTTGATCCTGCAGTCAGTCCTGTTTCTGAGAAGGCAGTGGCATTGCTGATGGATCTTACCGTACCAAGTCCCAGGGCACCGCCCACGGTATAGCTTGTATAATCAACCGGTGGGGTCACTTCACTTCCACCCGGATACCTTACGACCAGATAATTACTGGAACCAGGGGAGGCAGGGGTAAAAGATCCCTCAAATCCGGTGGCATAGATATACTGGGCTGAAAAGTCAGTAGGCTGTGCTGTGGGTAAGGGACAGGAAGTCAGCGTTCCATAGGCAAAATAGCCACTGTAGGCGGCTGTAGGAATCTGAGCTCCGGTAGTAACCAAGGTATTGGGCGTCCCTTCTGCAAAAGCAGATACCGAAGGGATTGCACCATAAGCTCCTGCAGCTGCGTCGGCTTTCAATATTTGGTTTCCGGAGACAATGGCAACATCGCCAATACCGAGGAAGGTGCTGGTCAGGTTGGCATTGCCTGAAGTGACCGGGGCTTCCCAGCGATCTTGTGACAGGTAAGTAACCCCTAATCCCATGGTTCCTGAGTTGGTCGTAAAGGCTTCACCTTTAAATACAACCGGACCGTCAGCCGTAGTAGTGGGATCGATCCACAAGGGCAGATAGGTGGTTCCTTTGCCAACCGGGAACAAAGTTGCTGTGGTGAAGGTTCCGGCAGCCGTACGGCTTGCTGCAAAAGTACGTGAGAGGGGACCGTTCACGAAGGAGGTGGAAGAACCTCCCGATACCGCAGTTCCCGTATTGTTCAGTACCAGCAAGTTGGTGGCGGAGGTATTCAGGAGACCGGTTGTCATGGTCAGAACACCTGCTGCATCGAGGTTCAATGTGCCACCGTTCAAAGTAACTCCGTTGGCGTTATTGATGGAGAGATTTGTAATGGTCCTCGATACAGGAATCTCAAACCCGGTGGTACGTGCAGCGATTTCAGGTTCATAGAGGACTGTATAGGTCCCTGTCCCTAAGTTAAAACCAGGGGAAGCATCAAACGAACCGCCGGTACGGGTATTTCCATTGACTCCAATCTGAACATAAGATGCGAGAGTCGCTCCGTTACCGATCGTAATGTTACCACTGTTGGTAACTGCGCCACAGAACAGGTTGACCCGGTAAACATTCACCGGTCCGTTGAAAGTTACTCCATTTGAATTGTTGATTCCCAGGCTCATGTTGGTGGTCAGAGTAGCAGATGGTCCGAAATAGCCAGTCCCTGTATAAGTTTGAGCGGCAGGAGTATCACCGAACATCTGTCCGGCGAAGTCAAACCGGCTGCTTGATGTGGTTCCGGTTATTGTACTGTTGTTCACTACATTACCTTTACACCAAAAACCATATCCATTCAGGTTGAGATCCGATCCTTCAGGGATGGTCAAATTGCCATGATAGTAAACGGTGGAGTTTAAAGCAATTTTATGAATGGCAGTGGTGGTGGTAATAACCATCGGGGGAACCCTTCCTCCGAGGTAATAGGTCTGAACCGATGCAGGAGTACTGGCATTCCCCAGATAAAGTGTGGTTCCTGTGTAATCGGTGGGAGCTGCCCCGGTGGGTAATCCCCTGAAATCCCTGGGTCCGCTGGAAGCGGTACTGGCCAGTTGGACTACGATGGATCCCCCGACCAGGTTAGCAGAAGATGTGGTTGCGGTTCCCAGGTCAAAGCTGGCATAAGTTGAACTGGTGTTACCAACCGTGCAAACGGTTACCACCCCTCCGATTTGGGTATAATTCACGACATTGCTCGCACTCGACACGGCAAAACGGCCCGCTGTATTGATGGCTCCTCCTTCAATAAATACCGTACATCCCGAAGAGAAAGTCATGGAATTGCCAGCTGCAGTTCCAACGTTAAGGGTACCATTGGTAATTCTTAGTAAACCGGCTACCGAAGGTGAAGCGGTTTGTGCATTGACAGTAAAATTGGGGTTGTTCAGCCAGAACCCGGTACTGGCGGGAATAGAATAGCCGGTAGAGGTAAAGACTTTCCCATCAAATGCATAATTACCAGAAATTTTAAGGGTGCCATTGGTCAGGGTGAGGAATCCTACTGCTGCTGTGTTCAAACCCTTGATAGTCAACGCAGAAAGGTTCATATCCAAAATATAGGTAAATGAGGTTCCTTTATTGATGGTCAATGTGTTGAGGTCAGTGGCTCCCTTGGCAGCAGGGCTGGTAAAGGTGTTGGTTGTTGGTGAGGTAAAGGTAAGCCCGGCATAATTGGAAGCATCGACATAAAAATCAAGGGTTCCGTTATTGGTCAGGTCCCCTGCCACGGTCAATACTCCTGTGGTTCCTGTACAGGCAAGGGTTTTCGTTGTATTGATGGTCAAATCAAAACAAGCACAGGTAGCAGCATCAACGTTAACGTTGTGGTCGATTATAACATTATCAGAGGCTGTAGGGACGACGCCACCTGTCCAGGTGGTCGTGGCGCTCCATGGCCCGTCGGCAGCTGACGTGATACTACCCGGTGCCAGGGTAGTGCTCGAACCGGTTAACGGTGAGGTGGTCAAATACAATGGACCTCCGCTGCAAGTTCCGTCGTTGGCTGAGAAAATAAAGTAATAATAGTGGGTATTTACCGGCAAACCGCTTGATGTAAAGGTTGTTCCGGTACCATAATAATCGACGATACCACCGCCAAGGGCGCTACCGACTGGATAGGAAGTTCCATTGACAGGATCAGCTGTCAACGATGCATTCAGGCTACGGACAACCAAATAATCATCAACTCCTGCAGCAGCCGTGAACGAGCCTGCGATGGAGGTCAGGGCCGGGGTGAGTAATAAAGTGGTTGGCTGAACAAGCGGTGTCACACAGGGAGAAGGAGGAGTAAAAATAAAGGTAAGCCCAACCGGAGGCATAACGGTTGTTGTCCATGAGCAGGCATCGGTATTAAGGGTACCTTTTGTTGTAGCAGTCCAATCAGTGGTAGTGGTTCTGTTCGTGAAGATCGCGTTGGTTGATCCTCTTAATCCTACCTGCATGGTACCGGTGGTGGTGCCGCAAACAATGGTTTCACCATAAAGAAATTCTATTTGCCCTGTGGTTGGGAGAAGCCTTATCTGGAAACTGATTCTTTCTGCATCTGTCGAGGAGTTGTATCTATGTACATCCTGCCATTGTACTACGATATCGCCACCGTCATTGACATTGTAGGAAATCTTCGGAGTGCCGGCATCAGCATTCTCGAGGTCCTTGCCAAAAGGAGCAATTACAACAGGATAGCTGGTCGAATTGCTGATGGGTACGTAAGATGAGGAAATTGAAGTTCCACCCAAAGTGATCCAGCCGTTGGCCTGAACAAACATGGTCGTGTAGGGGACCCCGTCAACTGTAAAAGCCGGGATCGTAATAGCAGTGGAACTGTTATCATCGAAAGTCCCTGACCATAGAATGGTTTCAGTTGCTAACGGCGTAAACGTGCCTACAGAACTTGCAAAGGCATACTTGCTCACCTGCGCCCATGAACTTCCGGCCCATAGCAACAGGATAATTAACAATGTAAATTGTTTTTTCATACTTTTTGATTTTAGTTACTGATTTCGTGAATTTGTGAGGGGGAAATATGTTGAGGGTATCGTTCCGGAGGAGGATTGAGAAATAACCGGTGGTATGAGAAACCAGCAAGAAGAACGGCGTGAGAATCCGCGATATTTATTTGAATATAAATAAGATAACAATTTTATTGAGCGTCTTTAAGTGAGCTTAAAAAGTACCGGAAATCGTTGTCGATCGTAAGCAGAAAAGAATCGAAGGTCAAATATAAAAAATTTCGAACAATCCAAAAAAATGGTCGAAATTTTTCATCTTTTTTAAAAAAGGAGATTTCCCCTGATTATTAAACAATTACAGGAAAAGAATGACTTTTTTAACTGTCAGAGGGAAAAATTTAAGATTTTTTAACAATTGGAGAGCCTCTCATGGGACTTGAACCCACGACCTGCTAATTACGAATCAGCTGCTCTACCAACTGAGCTAAAGAGGCGGTTTTTGTCGGGATGAGAAGACTCGAACTTCCGACCCCCACGTCCCGAACGTGGTGCGCTAGCCAACTGCGCTACATCCCGAATTCAAAATGATCTGATTGTTAATGAACTTACCCTTAATGATGACTAAAACTCCAGAAAGGGGCTGCAAAAATACAATTTTTTTTTCGAATAAAGCAACTACCATTATGCTTAAATTTGTATGTTTTTAACTTATGTTGAATGTATGTCATCCCATCTCCCTTATCGCGTTAAGCCTTTAATCTGGGTTTTTACGGCTTCCATATTCCTGCTGTCAGTTGCTGGTTGCTCCGGGGTGAAAAAGGAGCCTGACCGTGGCGGGATTAAAGCCATTACCGCGGCCGCTGTCGTGGTAAAACCGCGTTCCCTTGATAATCAGATCTTAACCAACGGCAACCTCATTGCCAATGAAGAGGTGGAACTCCGGAGCGAAATTCCGGGACGGATCGTCTCTATCAATTTCGAAGAGGGAAGCCGCGTGGCCAAAGGGGCCCTTTTGGTAAAGATCGATGATCGGGAGCTACAGGCCCAGCTTAAAAAGCTCCAGGTTGACGAAAAACAGGCGCGCGATGATCTCTTCCGGAAAGAAAAATTGTTGGAACTGAAAGCCGTGAGCCAGGAAGAATACGATAAATCCTTCAATACCCTGGGCATTATTCAGGCACAAATAGAACTGGTCCGGACCCAGATTTCTAAAACCGAGATCTATGCCCCTTTTTCCGGGCAGATCGGCCTGCGTCAGGTCAGCCCCGGAGGATTCGTTTCTTCTGCCACCATGGTTGCCCGGCTGCAACAGACCGATCCCATCAAGATCGACTTTGCCATTCCTGAGAAATATCGCGAAAAGGTACGTAACGGTACCCTTATTAAATTTACAGTCGAGGGTATCGACAGCGCTTTTCCCGGTCATGTATATGCCATCGAACCTAAAATTGATCCCGTCACGCGGAACGTTTCTTTGCGCGCTTCCTGTCCCAACCCGGGAGGTTTGCTGATTCCCGGCGCTTTCGCCAAGGTTGATATCCTGCTCGAAAGCATATCCGGCGCTCTTGTGGTCCCTTCCGAAGCCATCATCCCGCAACTGAACGGTGAAAAAGTATTTTTATATAAAAACGGAAAATCAAGGTCACAGATCATTACGACCGGAATCCGCACCGAGCGCGAGGTACAGGTAATCAGTGGATTACAGCCAGGAGATACCATTATCACCACGGCCATCCTGCAACTGCGCGAAGAAATGCCCGTTAAAGTTAAAATTGTACAATGAACATTTCTTCCCTTAGTATAAACCGGCCGGTATTAGCTACCGTTATTTCGCTTGTGATCATTCTCTTCGGAGCGATCGGATATGCTTTCCTGGGTATCCGCGAATTTCCCAGTGTTGATCCACCCGTTGTCACCGTCACGACCAATTATGTGGGGGCCAACGCCGATGTGATCGAGTCGCAGATTACCGAGCCATTGGAAGAATCTATCAACGGCATCGCCGGGATCCGTTCCCTGACCTCGGTCAGCAGCGATGGCAGGAGCAACATCAAGGTGGAATTTGAATTGAACGTGGATATGGAAACCGCTGCCAACGATGTCCGCGACCGGGTGTCGCGCGCGATCCGGAATATCCCACCCGACACAGATCCTCCTGTTATCAACAAATCGGATGCCGATGCCAGTCCCATATTCACCCTCACTTTACAGAGCAATACCCGCGATCTGATGGAGTTGTCCGACATCGCCAACAATGTGTTCAAAGAACGGTTACAGACGATCCCGGGTGTAAGCGAGATCAGGATCTGGGGCGAAAGGCGCTATTCCATGAAACTGCTGCTGGATCCTTCCAGGTTAGCCAGTTTTCAGCTCACCCCGGGCGATGTCAAAGAAGCCCTGACCCGCGAAAATATTGAACTTCCAAGCGGCCGGATTGAAGGATACGGCACCGAACTGACCATCCGCACCAAGGGGCGTTTGACAACTCCTGCCGAATTCAACGACATGATCCTTATGGCTAAAAACGGGACGGTCATACGGATGCGCGATGTGGGTATTGCCAAACTGCTTCCCGAAAATGAACGTACCATTATGAAAGGGAACGGCCGGGTCCCCATGGTTGGCGTTGCTATTACGCCACAACCGGGCGCTAACCAGATTGCCATTGTTGACGAATGCTACAAACGCGTAGCCCAGTTAAAGAATGAAATGCCCTCCGATCTTAATGTGGGGATTGCTTTGGATGCTACGCTCAGTATCCGGAAGGCCATCAAGGAGGTCCAGGAAACAATCCTCATCGCGTTCGCGCTGGTCCTCCTTGTAATCTTTTTCTTCTTACGAAGCTGGCGTACCACCCTTATCCCAATCATCGCCATTCCCATCTCCCTGGTCAGCGGGTTTTTTATTATGTACGTGGCAGGGTTCTCAATCAACATCCTGACATTGTTAGGGATCGTCCTGGCCACCGGCCTGGTGGTCGATGATGCCATCGTGGTCCTCGAAAACATCTATCATAAGATTGAGAACGGAATGGACCCCATTGAGGCAGGGCACAAGGGGTCAAAAGAGATCTATTTTGCCATCCTTTCGACAACGATAACCCTTGCCGCTGTTTTTCTTCCGATCATCTTCTTACAGGGACTTACCGGACGCCTTTTCCGCGAATTCGGGATTGTGGTTGCAAGTACGGTCCTCGTTTCGGCATTGGTATCGCTGACACTTACTCCGATGATGAGTTCCAGGATGCTGCGAAAGACAGAACATCATAATGTATTGTTCACCTTTACCGAAAACCAGCTTAACCGGCTAACTGATTTGTATAACCGTTCCCTGACACTTTTTATCCGGCGCCGGTGGCTGGCCATTGTGATCATGGTCTTTTCCATAGCGATCATTGCAGGCATCGGGGCAATCCTCCCCTCAGAATTGGCGCCCATGGAAGATAAAAGCAGGTTACAGTTGTCTTCTACCGCTCCCGAAGGGACTTCTTTTGAGCTGATGGACCAATATATGAACCAGCTTGCCATGATCGTTGATACCATCCCTGAAAAAGAGTCCATGATGGCCCTTACAGCGCCTGGTTTTGGATCCTCTTCTACTACCAATGCCGGATTCATCAGGCTTTCGCTGACACAACCGGAAAACAGGAAACGGACCCAGCAGGAGATTGCCGATGAACTTTCGGCAATCGGAAGAAAATACAATTTTGCGCGTACTTACGTCGTACAGGAACAAACCATCGGGGGAGGGAGCCGCGGTGGCCTTCCCGTACAATATGTCATATTAGCGCCGGATTTTGAAAAATTGAAGAAATCCCTACCCCGGTTCATGGAACAGGCACAATCCGATCCTATGTTCCAGGCTGTTGACCTTGACCTGAAATTCAATAAACCGGAACTGTCCGTGGAAATAGACCGCGACCGCGCCCAAGCCCTGGGCATCAACGTCCGCGATATTGCCGAAAACCTGCAGTTATATTTTAGTGGTCAACGGTATGGTTATTTCATCATGAACAGCAAACAATATCAGGTGATTGGTCAGGCAGACCGGTCGAACCGGGATAAACCACTGGATCTTAGCTCAATATACATCCGGAACAACGAGGGGGCCTTAATCCAGCTTGATAATGTAGTAAAATTGACAGAACAGAGCAACCCTCCACAGTTGTATCGTTACAACCGATATGTTTCGGCTACTGTTTCGGCCCAACCTGCCAAAGGGGTTACATTGGGACAGGGTATCGCGGAAATGCGGAAAATCGGGAAAGCAACTTTCGACGATTCCTTTTCATCTGACCTGGCAGGGACTTCCAAGGAATTTGAAGATAGTTCTGGAAGTTTGACGTTTGCCTTGTTATTGGCGTTGATCCTGGTTTATCTGATCCTTTCCGCCCAGTTCGAAAGTTTTGCCGACCCGTTGATCATCATGTTCACCGTTCCGCTGGCGTTGGCCGGGGCCCTGTTATCGCTCTGGATCTTTGGCCAGACGCTGAACATCTTCAGCGAGATCGGAATTATCGTCCTCATTGGTATTGTCACCAAAAACGGGATTTTGATCGTGGAATTTGCCAACCAGCGGAAATCAGCCGGGTTGGAACTGAGGGAAGCGGTGATCGATGCAGCCACCCGCCGTTTGCGGCCGATCCTGATGACCAGCCTGGCCACTGCCCTGGGGGCCCTTCCTATTGCATTAGCTTTGGGGGCCGCTTCGCGCAGCCGGGTCCCGTTAGGGATCACCATCATCGGAGGCCTGATTTTTTCGCTGATACTGACCCTATTTGTTATTCCTTCTTTGTACACTTACCTTTCAAGATCAAAAGCTAAAAAAGATGCGGAAATTGATTCAATGAAGAATTTACCTAAAAATTAAGAATTGATAATGAGCCTACTTCGAAAAGTCAAATCTTTACTTTTATCCCAAAGACGCAAAGACGCCAATATTTCATATTCCATCTTTTCAATCCATACCATCTTTTCAATCCGTACAATCCTTTCAATCCGCTCAATCCTAATTAATTACACAATTATTTTAGGGATTCTTTGCATTTGCTTTTCAGCCCTGCCTGTAACGGAAGCGCGGGCCCAGGAAATCCTTACCTTGCAGAAAGCGCTTGCGACGGGACTAAAGAATAATTATTCGATCATCCTGCAGAACAACGAAGAACAGATCGCGAAGAACAATAATACGATAGGCAATGCAGGATTTCTTCCTTCGCTTGAATTAACAGCTGCCCAAAATAATACCATCAGTACTACCCACCAGGAACAATTCAGCGGGACTACCAAAGATGTTTCCAATGCCCTGAACAACAATCTGAATATTAGCGCTCTGCTTACATGGACCTTGTTCGATGGCATGAAGATGTTTGTCAACAAACAAATGTTAGGGGTACTCGAGGATCTTGGTCAGAACGGCGCCCGGATCGTGGTGGAAGGAACCGTTGCCGATATTTCCCTGACCTATTATGGGATCATCCAGTTACACAAACTGGTACATGTTGCACAGGATGCCGTGGATCTGTCGATGCAGCGTAAACGCATCGCGGAAGCCAAGTTATCCCTTGGCGCAGGATCGCAACTGATGTTGCTTCAATCAACTGTCGACCTTAATGCCGATAGTACAAGATTAATCCAGCAAATGGTTTCCCTGGCCAACACGCGCGCCGACATGAACCGCCTTTTAGCCCGCGATATTTTTACTGATTTTGAAATCCGGGATACTATTATCATCAAAGAACCGCAGGGCTTCGATACCATTCTCCGTAAAGCCTCTTTACAAAATACACAGCTTATCGCGGCCCGGTTAAATCAGGACCTTGCCCGGCTAAGCGTGAAGCAGGCACAGGCTGATCGGTATCCACAAATTGATTTCGATGGCGGGTACAGTTACAGCACCTTGAATTCCCAAACTGGTTTTCTTCAGTTTAACCGGAGTTATGGCCCCTCTTTCGGGTTTTCACTTTCCTACAACCTTTTCAATGGTTTCAATGTGAACAGGGCCGTTAAAAATGCAAAAATATTGATGAATTCGGGAGAGATTGAAGTGAAAGATGCCATGGAGGAGTTGAAAGTCAGTTTATTAAAACAATATAACCAGTTTCGCTCAAATCTCGAAGTAGTGCAATTACAGCTCAGTAACGTGATTGTTGCCCGCGAAAATGTCAGTATTGCTTTCGAGAAGTACCAGTTGGGCAGTATCAACGACATTGAACTCCGCGAGATCCAGCAAAAACTCATTGATGCAGAATATCAGCTTATCTCTTCACAGTTCGTTTGCAAAACTGCCGAAATCCAACTCTTACGCCTGAGCGGGGAACTCCTCAAACAAGCCCCAATTGAAAATTGACGGTTTTAAATTTCATCCCCCATCCTTTTTACAGTTTCTTTTGCAATTGCTGTTATTCTTTTGTAAATTTGTATAAACAGACCTTTTGAAAGGAGGAAATTATGGAAAATCTCCTGCGTTTTTACATTGAGCGGGCATTGCGGGAACCGGAAGTTGGAAAAACAACAGGTTCAGGCCCTGTAGTGACAATTTCCAGGGAGTTTGGTTGTCCTTCAAAACCCATTGGTCAAATGTTGACCGACACCCTGAATAAGGTTTTGGTATCGGCCCCGGTCATAAAATGGCGCTTTATCAACAAAGAATTGGTGGAATCAGCAGCCAATGAACTTAATATCCAAACCAATGACCTGAATTATTTTATGAGCTCTGTCGGTAAAGGGCTCCTCGAAGATGTGTTGGTCTCTTTCACTCCGGGTTATGTGAGCAGTCACCGGATCAGGCATACCATTACCAACATTATCAGCGCCATGGCCCAGCATGGGCATTTTGTGATTGCGGGAAGGGGCAGCGTTGGCGTATTGCATAACCATCCCAACGCCATTCATGTGCGTTTACAAGCCCCTATTGAATGGAGGATCCCGGAAATTTGCAAACTTCGCGATGTCAATGCAGATGAAGCTTTAAAACTGGCCCATGATACCGATAAAAAACGGACAGCCCTCATCGAACTGATGTATGGCCATAAATTCCATCCCTATCTCTTTGACCTACATTTTAACTGCAGTACACTTACTAAAGAACAAATTGTCCAAACGATCATGGGGCTGATGAAGGCTAAAAAAACGGTGTAACTGGGGGTGCTATATCAGGCATGGCGCTGTGGATGTTTTTATGCCAGGGTCATGGCTTTGTCGGGCGACACGACCTAAGAATGGGATGTTCAAAAGGGCAATTTCTTTATGTGGGCAAACTTCCAGATTGAGCCTGATAGTTAAATAATGGAAAACTAATTATCAGTTAGAAAAGGCTTAGAGGAGACTTAGGCAAGACATAGACGAGGGGGTCAATTTTAGGGGAACGAAAAGAGAAATAGGGAAAATTTTATTAAACCGATGGTTCATACGATTTGTAATTGAAACGCTAAAGATAATCATTTTTTATAAAAATCCCCTTCATCTCAAATATTGTTTTTAAATATAATTGCTGGCCTATTGTCCCATTCATTGATTCGTTGGTTCATTCATTTCAGCCGGAATGCAAATTGTTACCCGAAAAATCATTATATTTGTAAATATTTTTAAAATTTGACATTTCACGAATTTGGTTTTGACGGGTCGTTGGTGGAAGGCATAGAAGCCCTGGGATATACAACTGCTACACCCATACAGGAAAAAGCCATTCCAGCTATTTTATCAGGAAAAGACCTGATCGGGTCGGCACAGACCGGCACAGGGAAAACAGCAGCCTTTCTGCTTCCCCTCATTCAGAATATCATCAGCGCGCCGCATGACGAAGCGATCAAAGCCTTGATCATTGTCCCGACCCGTGAATTGGCCATGCAGATTGACCAGCAAATGGAAGGAATTTCCTATTTTACCCCGGTGAGTTCTATTCCGGTTTACGGCGGAACCGATGGGGCTTCATTTTCCCGTGAAAGACAAGCGCTGGCGAATGGGGCCGACATGGTGATTTGTACGCCCGGACGGATGATCGCTCATCTGAACATGGGCTATGTTGATCTATCGAAGCTCCGTTATCTGATCCTTGATGAGGCCGACCGTATGCTTGATATGGGATTTCACGACGATATTCTGAAAATTATTTCATACGTGCCTGAAAAAAGGCAAAACCTGCTGTTCGGGGCCACCATGCCACGGGAGATGCTTGTATTAGCCCGGAAGATATTGAAAGATCCGGTTGAGGTCAATATCGCTGTTTCAAAGCCGGCCGATAACATACTTCAGATGGCATATTTGGTCTATGATATCCAAAAAATCCCTCTGGTCCAATACCTGCTAAAAGATATCCACCTCCGGAGTATCCTGATCTTTTGTTCCACCAAGAGCAAGACCCGGCAGGTGAGCGCAACGCTGAAAAAGCTGGGGCTCCAGGCTGAAGAGATTCATTCTGATCTTGATCAGTCAGCCCGCGAAAAAGTGTTGATGCGTTTCAGGAACAAGGAATTATCCATCCTGGTAGCCACCGATATCGTATCAAGGGGCATTGATATCGAAGATATTGACCTGGTCATCAATTTCGATGTCCCAAACGACGGGGAAGATTACATTCACCGTATCGGACGGACCGCCCGCGCCCAATCAAAAGGGGCTGCCATCACCCTGATCGGGGAAAAAGAGCAACGGAAATTTCTTGATATCGAAACCATGCTTGGGAAACCGGTTTATAAAGGCGCCCTTCCGCTCCATCTTGGAAACGGCCCCGTTTATCAACCCAAAACAGATAAAAAAGAGTATCGGAAAAGGGATTTTCGCCGTAAATAATATAAATCGGGAAGTTTTTTTCTTCTTTTTGTCATTTCGATACTTTTTATCCCTAAATTTGCAAATATTATTTTTAATTACATTATCATTATGAAAAATGGAAAAGTAAAATTCTTTAATGAGTCAAAAGGATTTGGATTTATTATGGACTCCGAGACAGGCAAAGAATATTTCGTTCATGCCTCTGGTTTAATTGACCGTATCCGGGAAAATGACGAAGTAACATTCGACCTGACCGAAGGTAAAAAAGGATTAAATGCAGTAAATGTTAAACTTGTATAGCTTAACCGAAAACGATTTTTATCCTGGAGGCTGTCTTGAAAAAGACAGCCTCTTTTTTTTAAAGATCTGAACCTTAATACTCCAGAAGAAATTAAGGTTTACCGGATTTCCAGCGGGCTTCTAAAATCCGGTAAGGATATCGGGTTACAAGTTGATGGGCATTGGAACAGGTGGTTTTATGTATTTTGATCCCCTGGGTGATGCTGACAAAAGCAAAGATCGGATCACCTGGGGAAGGATGGCAACACCGGGCAAACTGGTAATGTAACGATTTTATTTTAGGGTCGATGATCACATAATCATCTTTACCGGCCATAACATTGGAAACCGTTTCCGGGAAAGTCTCTTCTTTCGGGGGAACCATTGGAACAGGTTCCTGCAACGGTTCCTGTAATGCTTTTTTGATTTTTAACGGGTCGGCTTTCCCTTCGCCAAAACGCTGGTAGAGTTCCAGGATGTTTTCACAATTAAAATAAACGACTAATTTATTGATGACAGGATCGGTAAATTCATATCCGTGCTGAAGGACCTTATTCTTGATAATTTCCTTGCCCCAGTCGGCTTCTTTGTATGATTCCATCTTCAGGGCATGCTTAATACGGGCTATGTTACGAGGGCTTTTTGCAATCTCCAGCCAGCCCGGGTTGGGCTTTTGGTTTTTGGCGGTGAGGATTTTTACCGTATCTCCGTTTTGAAGAATATAGCGGAGGGGGACCATTTTACCGTTCACCATGGCTCCAGTACAGGAAGATCCGATCTCAGTATGGATTTCAAAAGCAAAATCGAGGACAGAGTAACCTAATTTCATTTTTTTCAAATCCCCGGTCGGGGTAAAAATGAAGATTTCGTCGGAATAGAGTGCCTTTTTCTCACGACTGATCGATTTTTCAAGGGATACCTGGGTGGGATTTTCCAGCATCTCCCTGATTTCAGCGTACATATCCGTTTTTATCGCAGTCCTGTCGCCGGTTTTATATTTCCAGTGAGCGGCATAACCTTTTTCTGCAATTTCGTCCATACGCCGGGTCCGGATCTGAACTTCCACCCAGCGTCCCTGAGGACCAATGACTGTAGTATGAAGGGATTCATACCCCGTTGGTTTAGGAAAAGAGATCCAGTCGCGTAAACGGCGGGGATTTGGCGTATAGATATCGGTCACTAATGAATAGATCTTCCAGCAATCGGCGGCTTCGTTTTCGAGGGTATGATTAAGGATGATCCGGATGGCGAACAGATCGTAAACCTTTTCAAATTCAACCTTTTGGGTTTGCATTTTCCGATAAATGGAAGGGATCGATTTGACCCGGCCCTTGATTTCGCAATCGAATCCGTTCTCAATTAACCTGCTTTCAATGGGCTGGATAAAGTCGGCAAAATATTGTTCCCGTCCGGTGCGGGTTTCGGCCAATTTCTGTTCAATCAGCCCATAGGTTTTCAGGTCAGTAAAACGCATTACCCTATCCTCTAATTCATGCTTGATCCGGTAAAGGCCAAGCCGATGGGTAATCGGGATATAGAGCGCTTTAGTCTCTCCGGCGATCTGACCTTGTTTTTCGGAAGCATATCCGGAAAGGTGACGCATATCGTAAAGCCGCATCCCAAGCCGGATTAGTAGAACCCTGATATCCGGGGAAAGGGTAAGCAATAACCCGATAAAATTTTCGCGGTTGGTGTTGTATTTTTTAGTATCAACGCGTTCGAGCTTATGTATCCCATCGATCAGTTCCCTGACCGGCTTGCCAAATTCGATCTCAATCGCTGCCGGAGTGAGGATTCCTTTATCGGCCAGATTTTTAAGCATCAGGCACTGGACTGATTCCGCCCCCAGGTTCAGGTCTTCTAAAATAATCCTGGCCGTATCCAATACCATCTGGGCGTGGTCGTCATCCTCCCCCATGTCAATATGATTAAGCATCAAGGCAAAAGCTTTCCGGAGGATGGTCCTATCCCGGCTTAGTTCCTCATATTCAAGTAAATTTTCGAGGGTAAAATCACCGGAAAATGGGTCTTGAAGCGTGTTCATCATGAGATAACGGGTTCACAAACAAACGCAAAGGTAAAGGAGATATTTTGAATAAGCTGAACCGGGATTTGTAAACCGTCAATCGTCAATTCTTTCAGGTATATAAAAACCTTTTGATCTTTTGAGTGGCTGTTTTCTGGAAGGGATCGGTTTGGGCAATGACCAGTTGGACCTGCTGGCATTTATTGACGCGGGCATTTACGTAGTCCTGTAACTCCTCGCGAAGTTCTTCTATTTTTTGTTCTGCCTGGCTGGCTACTTCGTTTTTTAATGATTGATAGCGGAGGGCGATTTCTTCCTGGTTGAACTGTACAAGGGCAACCAGTTTTCCTTTTTTTTCTATAACCAATGATTCTACCACATGCTGAAAGTTATTGATCACCGATTCGATATCCTCGGGATAGACATTTTCTCCGTTGGACCGTACGATAACACTTTTCATGCGTCCTTTGATAGAGAGGTTCCCTTTGTTGTCGAATACGCCCAGGTCGCCGGTCCGGAACCAGCCATCAGGACTAAGGATTTCACTGGTCAATTGTGGTTCTTTGTAATATCCTTTCATGATATTCGGACCTTTGGCCCAGATTTCACCTTCACCGGTGCGTTTATCCGGTTGGTGGATCTTCAGGTCAACTCCTTCGCAGGCAGGGCCGGTTGTTTGAAGCCGGGCATGTTGGGGATTAAAGCCGGCTATCAGGGGGGCGCATTCGGTAAGCCCATAGCCTATAGCATAAGGGAATCCTGCTTCGATCATGAACCGTTCCACTGTTTTATTGAGTTTGGCGCCACCAACACCGAAAAAAGTCAATTCCCCGCCAAAGGTTACCATCAATTTCTTACCGGCAATCCTGTGCAATAATTTTCTTACCGGTGGAATTTTATACATTAATCTCATTGCCGCGTTACCGGTAAATTCAGGCAATATTTTTGACCGGAAGATTTTTTCCATGATGAGGGGTACGGTCAGCATCGTTGTTGGCCTGACCAGAAGTAACGCCGGCAGGAGGATCGAGGGGGTTGGTGGCTTACGAAGGTAATAAATACAGGCCCCGCGATACATAGGGAGGATCAGCCCCAATGTGTTTTCATAAGTATGCGAAAGGGGCAGGATGGACAAAAACCGGTCTGTTTCGCTGATAGGCTGAATTTTATGGCCATTGACAGCAGTGAAACAGATGTTCTTGTGCGAAAGCATAACGCCTTTGGGTTTTCCTGTTGTACCAGAGGTATAGATAATCGCGGCCAGATCGTCTTCTTTCACCTGATATTGTTTTTCTGATTTTATATTCAGGTCAAATACCGGAGAGCCGAAAGAGGGATTCAAACTGGAAAAATCTTCAATTTTTAAAATATTACACAGGAACTTAGATCGGGTATCTTTGAGTTTTGTCAATAAATTTTCAGAAACAAAGATTGCTTTTGCTTCCGAATGATCGATCAGGGCAGCAATCTCACCCGTAAGAAATTCCGGGAGAAGCGGCACGACCACGGCGCCCATAAAGGTAATGGCATAATATGCAATCGCCCAGTTTGGCTGGTTGGCGCCCAGGATAACAACTTTGTCGCCGGATTTGATGCCTAATTGTTCTAAAAAAGCCATCAATGACCGGATCCTGTTATTTACCTCAGCATAGGAAAGCGGTTTTTCGCCAACAATCGTCAGCGCATCCCGTTGACTGAAATTATTTAGTGTAGAAGCAAAAAATGCCGGAAAAGTCAAGCAGGTACTTTCTGTCATGGTTCCCTTTCTGAAAGTTCTTCTTCAAGGGTTGCCACAATACCGCTATTGAAGGTAAACTTATCGATTAATCAATTGCAAAGGTATAAAAAAATACTATATAGCCATGGGCATGGTAAACCGAAAAGCGCTCCCCTTTCCCGGTTCACTTTCGGCCCAGATCCTGCCGCTATGTTTTTCAACAAATTCCCGACATAAGATCAATCCAAGCCCGCTTCCTTTTTCTTCGGCTGTTCCCCGGGCGGGGGGTTTACCTGCAATGGAGAAAATCTTCCCGATATTGTCCTGGGAAATCCCCACACCGTTGTCGGTGACCGATATCTCAACAAATTGTTTTTTTGAAGCTGCCGAAACCACAATACTTCCTTTTTCCTGTGTAAATTTTATTGCATTGGA
>JALNWE010000038.1 GCA_023231065.1 Bacteroidales bacterium | reverse complement strand
TTTTGAATTGGCCGCGGGATTGGTTAACTGGACCGGGCTGAATACCGGTATGTCAACTGCCGTGGCAGGTACTGCCCTGACAATCCTTGAATTGACTGGCGCAAGTTGGGCCATGGAAGCGGCTCCAAACATCAGCGCGAAAATGAAAAGTAAAATTTTTTTCATGGTTTTGAATTTTAATTTGACATGAATATCATGAAAGTTTGTATTTTACAAATATATCAAAAAAAAATTTCTTTCCTAAAAAAAGAGAATAAAAAAAGGCTGACCCGGTAAGGCCAGCCTTTTTCAATCCCGTAAAATGGTTTATTCAACAATCATTTTTTGGGTATAGGATTTTCCATCGATCTTTACAGTATAAAAATAAATACCTGAGGTCAAATCGCTGGCATTGATGGTCATTTTATGTCCACCGGCATTCATCATTCCTTCATCAAGGGTCATGATGTTCTGCCCAATGATGTTGGATACTTCAACAGTAACAGCAGAAGCCTTATCGAGGTTAATATTAAAATTAGTGGTTCCCTTTACGGGGTTTGGGTAATTCTTTCCGACTGGATTGTTATCGGCAACAGGCTGATTTTCGACACCAACCGGCCAGAAAGTAGAAACCGGGACCTCCCTGTATTCGATGTTAACATCGTGAACTGGAATGGTTGTATCTTTAATGTTAGAACCAGGTTGTGAAGATGTCTGTGAAATCATCAGGATTTTATTGTTTTTCAAGGAAGCAGCAACGGACGGATAGACATATTCCTGGAACATATAAAGAACGCCTTCATTAAGATCGGTCATCTCTGTCCAATGGGCCTGATCATGGAACCAGGCACGAGCCCAAATATGACGGAAGTTATAGGGATCCGGTGAAGGATTGCCAACCGTGAGCGAGGACCACAGAAAATATTTATTATTGTAATTATCGACTGTGATCTGAGGATAACTGGAAAGGCCTACGCCATAGGTCGGAAAATCGATGATCGTGTCATTGGGATTGCCATTATCAACGACATAACCAAGACAACGGTTTGCATCGATCAGGGCATTGAGATCGGAGACAAGGGTAGTATCCATGACCGGTAGTGTTGAATTCCAATATACGACACCGTCCTGACCGGGATAATATTTATGACCTGTTCCGTCGTTTTTAGCTCTCATACGGCCAAAAGCCACATGGGTAACGCCATCTTTATCGATCGCACAAGAAACCGAACCATCGCAGCAAATAAATGCAGGAGTAACGGTAGTCCCTGAATTCTTGCAATAATAGTTGGGCAATATTTCTGTTTTTGTCCATGTTCCGCCATTATCGGTTGATTTCATGATGAAAGTATCGGTCCAGTTACCACCGTTAACAAAAACCAGGGTATCGCCTTGGGGTTCAGCCCAGGCATAATCATCCCCGCCGAAACCATAGTAATTGGCTGAAGTTAATCCAGGTAATATCACACCTTGTTTATCCCAGGTAGCTCCTCCATCGAGGGAGCGGTAATAAAGAAGGGCGCCATCCAGACCTTGATAGAGTGAACCGCCATTAGCAGTTGGCGCAGACATGACAATAACATGGATATACTGATGGTTGGGACCACTTGTAACTGTTCTTGGCCATACAAGACTGGTCACGCCGGTGGGAGCAGTAAGTCTCAGGTTCTGTGTCCATGAACCGGTACCTTTTACCGGGCGGGTTTGCATGACAAGGTGGCTGGTTGAATTGTGCGAAAGGATCATTTCACCATCTCCGTTCCACGGATGTACTGAGGGCCAACCTGATTTCATGGTTTCAAGCCTGGCAGTCGGGGGGTCGCTCCAAACACCACCATCGGAATAGTTGTATCCGGTACCACGGTCACTATAGTTGGGATCTGCAAAAGCCATAGTCCATGTTGCAGAAACATTGCCATCATTCCATAAAACCAAGCGGTTATTCATAATGGATCCATTGGTCTGCATATCATAGCGTGAACTGCCGATGAGATCATCAAGTGTAGATTTAGAATTAACCAGAACGTTTCCTGCCTGGTTGAGAATAGTTTGTCCATCGATGGCAACAGGGGACGCGACTGATTTGTTCCTTATTGCATTGGAGATGGCAGCAGGCTTCTGCTGGGCCATAACAGTAATTCCCAGCAAAAGCAGAGCAATAAAAAGTAAGCTTTTTTTCATTTTGTTTTGATTTTAGGTTATTATTGATAGAGTTAAATAAATAGAATAGATATAGTTAATAAAATTCAGGTGTCTTTTAAAGCCGCAAAGTTACCAAAAGTTTTTTAACTGATGAATATAGTAACCGGGATTAATTACTTCCCCTCTTTCAGGACGGCCTTCTCCTTTGTATCAACCGGGATAATGGTGGATCTTTGAAATGCAATGTCGTCCGAAAAAATTTTCCGGTAAGTAATGTGACGTTTTGCAAAAACTGCGCCAACTGATTCATGAAGCGCCCGCATTTTGGGGTTAAAGTCGCCCACCCACGATAACTCCACTTCCGTGATATGTGGCTTCTTTTTCATTTTTTCATTCAGATGCCAGAAAATCCCTGATTCAAGCCCGAAACGCTGGTATTTAGGTTTCACGCCCATGATCACGATCCGGGAACGGGTTATCGTTTTATTGTATTTGAGCCAGAGGAATTTCAATTTGTTCCACAGGTGGAGTTTCCCATGGAGATGCTTCAGGATCTGGTTTACATCCGGGAACTGGATCAAAAAGGCAGCAGGTTCTCCTGAATGATAAGCGAACCATATCATTTCCGGATCGAGAAAAGACCGGGCCTTTTCTAGGGTGTTTTTTAAAGTGGATAGCTCCATTGGCGTGAAATTCTCGTGAAACTTCCATGCATCGTCATAGATCTCTTTCAGATCCTGAATGAACTTATCTGTCTGTTTATATGAAAAATGCCGAAACGTGAGCTCTGGTTTTTTCATAGCCCATTCCGCGATTTTCCAGAACCTTTCGGGAAAAGGCTTTGTGAGATCAAGATGATTGGAAACCTGCTCAAAATAAAATTTAAAGCCATACTCCTCATATAAATCCTTGTACCAGGATGGATTATAATTCATTCCAAAGCCCGGATGGGTAAAACCTTCAACCAGCAACCCCCAGTTGACATCGTTTTCCCCAAAGTTGATCGGGCCGTCCATGGCCATCATGCCACGGGCAGCAAGCCATTCGCGACATTGATTAAAGAGCAGGAATGCCGCTTTCCTGTCATGGATACATTCAAAAAAACCCATTCCCCCAGTGGGTTGCTGATAGGTGTAAGCTTTCCGTTTATTAACGAAAGCCGCAACCCGCCCGATCACGGTCCCATCGTCATTTTTTAATATCCATCGGATGGCTTCACCATGCTGAAAAAAGCTGTTCTTTGAAGGATCAAAAACAGATTCAATTTCATCGTCAAGGGGACGAACATAATTAGGATCACCCCGGTAAATTACATCTACCAGATTTAAAAACTGACGCCCTAATTTCCGGTCGCTAACCTCTTCAACCTTCATCATTTTTATCTCCTATCTTTTATCTTTTATCTCCCATCTCTTCTACCTGTTCCCTTTTCTTCTTTCCGAATCACAAAAATACAATTATTCGATTCACGTTATTCCATATCTTTGCAACTGGCTATAAGGCATCATGAAAAAACTTGATCTGTTCCTCTTAAAATCCTACCTCGGGCCACTGGTGATGACCTTTTTCATCGCTCTTTTCATTTTATTGATGCAGTTTGTCTGGAAATACATTGACGACCTGGTCGGGAAAGGATTGGAATGGTATATCATCCTCAAATTGCTCTTTTATGCCTCTTCCACTTTCATTCCTCTCGCGTTGCCTCTTGCCATCCTGTTATCATCGCTGATGACCTTCGGAAACCTTGGGGAACATTATGAGTTGGTAACAATGAAAGCAGCCGGCATCAGCCTGGGCAGGATCATGCGGCCCCTGGTTATTGTATCCCTGGCGATCAGCCTGATGGCTTTTTATTTTTCCAATATCATCCTTCCGGTGGTTAATCTGAAATTCCTGTCACTGCTTTATGATGTCCGCGAAAAAAAGCTGGCATTCAATCTGAAAGAAGGCATGTTTTATAATGGCATTGAGGGATTTGTGATCCGCGTAGGGAAAAAAGACAAGGATGGAAACACCATTCGGGACGTTATGATCTATGACCATACCAAACACATGGGGAATGTATCCCTGACTACAGCAAGCTGGGGAAAAATGGAACTTTCGCCCGATAAACGTTTCCTTGTATTCAGGTTATACGATGGGACCAATTATGAAGAGCGGATCGATCTTCGTGGAAATGAAGCCACCAGGCCATTTCAACGGACCAGCTTTTCCGAACAATATCAGATGTTCAATCTTTCGGCATTTCAGCTTACGCGAACGGATGAAAATTTGTTCAGAAAAAACTATGAAATGCAAAACATTGTTCAATTGCGTCATTCCATCGACTCCCTGGGGATCCAGCTTAAAACCGACAATGCAAACTATCACCGGGGGTATCTGACTAACCTTCCTTTTTACGTCGGTCTGGATACCCCTCAAATTCATCCTGGAAATGTGCCGGATACCCTGAAAAAAAATCAACCGGTAACTTTTATTTCAGACGTTATTGGTTATTTCCCTGCATCTGACCGGTCGGCCATTCTCGAAACCGCGAAAAACGGCGCGTTGGCTGCCAAACAAAACCTGGACATTGAACGCGACAATCTTTATACGAAAAGTAAACTCATTTATAAACATCAGATTGTTTTTCATAAGAAATTCACTTTCTCCCTCGCTTGCTTTTTATTGTTTTTTATAGGCGCCCCCCTCGGAGCTATAATCCGGAAAGGAGGGCTGGGTATGCCGGCGGTGGTTTCAACCCTCTTTTTCATTTTTTACTGGGTTTTATCATTTATGGGTGAAAAATACGCGGCCGAAGGAGTTGTCCCGGCCTGGCAGGGGATATGGACTGCTTCTGCGGTTCTCCTGCCGATCGGTATTTTTCTGACTTCCAAGGCCACAAACGACGCTTCTCTTTTTGATATTGATGCCTGGACAAGATTCTTTAATAAATTTTTAAAACTTCCTGACCAGCGTTTATGAAAATACTTTTTCTCTGCAATAAATCACCCTGGCCCCCGAAAGAGGGTGGCCCGATGGCCATGAATATGCTGGTGGAAGGACTGATCGAAGCAGGTCATTCCGTGAAGATCCTGGCTGTGAATTCCTATAAATATAATATCCCTGCCAGGGATATTCCACAACCTTACATTGAAAAAACAGGCATCGAGCTGATCGATGTCGATCTTCGGGTCAAAATCCGGGATGGATTGATCAACCTTTTTACCGGCCGGTCCTACCATGTGCAGCGTTTTATTTCCAGGGATTTTTCTAAACGGCTGGAAGCAGTTCTCCGGGCAGACGAATATGATATCGTCCAGATGGAAACGTTATATATGAGCCCTTATCTTGAGATGGTCCGGGAACATTCCCATGCCCTGATCTTTTTACGGGCTCATAATATTGAACACAGGATCTGGCAACGGATAACGGAAGAAACCACCAATCCGTTCCGACGCTGGTACATCCGTCACCTGGCAAAAACCCTGAAAACTTATGAATTGGGCATCATTCACTCCTACGACGGGATTGTCGCCATCAGCCCGACAGATGCGGATTACTTCAGGGGAATCATGCTGGAAAAAAATCAAAAATTATCATTTGCCCATTCTCCGGCGATTATTGACATTCCTTTTGGAATTGATCCAAAGTCCTATGAGATTACGAATGAAGATATGGAGTTTCCGTCGCTTTTTACCCTTGGCGCCATGAACTGGATACCCAACCAGGATGGAATCCGATGGTTCCTGACGAATGTCTGGCCGGATATTCATAAGCAGTTCCCATCCCTGAAATACTATTTGGCCGGGAGGGAAATGCCAGAATGGATGCAATCGCTTGACCTGGATAACATTGAAGTATTGGGAGAAGTGGAAGATGCCAAGACGTTCATTTCGTCCAAAGCCATCATGATCGTCCCCCTCTTTTCCGGCAGCGGGATCCGGATCAAGATCATTGAAGGACTATCCATGGGCAAAGTTATCATTTCGACTTCCATGGGAGCAGAAGGGATTAAATGTAAAAACGGGAAGAATATCCTGATCGCGGACCAACCTTGTGAATTTTTCGAAATGATCTCCATCGCTGTCGGGGACCGCGCATTGTGCGAAAAGATCGGGAAAGAGGCACGGGAACTGATTGAAACAAAATATAATTCCCGGTCTTTAATTCAAAAACTAGTAGGTTTTTATCAACAAGTCAACTGGTAATTCAGTTTTTTATATTTTTGCTATCTGCAAATCACTTTCATGCGATTGTTTTTTCTTTTGCCAAGAGTACCCTATCCCACTGAGAAAGGGGATAAATTAAGGGCATTTCATCAGATCAAACATCTTTCGAAGCATCACGAAATAATATTATGTGCTTTGAATGATGGCGTTTTACACGAAGATGCCATCCAGGTATTGAAAAAATATGTAAAGGCGATTCATATTATACCCATTTCCAAGGCTACTATTTTTTTTAATCTTATCCAGATTTTTTTTTCCTGGAAACCATTGCAGGTCGGATATTTTTACAATGCTTCATCCTCGCGGAAAGTCAGGAAACTGATCGATCATTATCAACCTGACCATATATTCTGCCAGTTGATCCGGGTTGCCGAATATGTCAAGGATGTCCCGATACCTAAAACCATTGATTACCAAGATGTTTTTTCCAAAGGGGTTGAACGAAGGCTGGCAACGGCTCCTTTTTATCTCAAACCATTTCTAAAAATTGAATACAAGCGGTTACTCCGATACGAGCATTTAGTCTTTGAAGCCTTTGACAACAAGATCATCATCTCAGAACCGGACCGGGACCTGATCCCTCATCCTGATAGGAAAAAGATTGTTGTCGTTGCCAATGGAGTAGATACTGATTTTTTCAAACCGGAAGAAAAAGAAAAAAAATTCGACCTGGTTTTTACCGGCAATATGGGCTACCCTCCCAATATCAATAGCGCGGAATTTTTAGTCCACGAGATCCTTCCCAGGGTATTACCTCATAAACCCGATCTCCGGCTGATGATCGCCGGCGCCAATCCTCATCTTCGCGTCATGGTACTCAAGTCTCCCCAGGTTGAGGTCAGCGGTTGGGTACCCGATATGCGGGAGTGTTATGCCGAAGCCAGAATTTTTATTGCCCCCATGCAAATTGGCACAGGATTACAAAATAAATTATTGGAAGCCATGGCCATGCAAATTCCCTGTATCACTTCTCCCCTGGCCTTCCAGGCGCTGAAGGCCAGGGAAGGCGAAGATATCCTGGTAGCCCAAACCCCGGATGAATATGCCCATCACATCCTGAACCTGCTCAACGATCCTGAAAAAGCGAGACAAATAGCAAAAAACGGATATGATTTTGTGCACAAGAACTTCAACTGGGAGACTGAGACGGCAAAAATCGACAAGCTGATACAGGGAAAGTGAGTTGGACGCTGTCAAGCCAATATTTCATTATCAATCATATATATATTGCATCTTGGAAACTGAGCGGTGAAAAGTGGTTTTTAGAGTGTACTCATCCTTAATTTTTTTACTTTAGAATATGACGGACGATCGTAAGATTATTTTTTCCATGGTAGGGGTATCCAAAACATATCCCCCGCATAAGCAGGTACTGAAGGACATCTACCTTTCATTTTTTTATGGCGCCAAAATCGGGATCATCGGGTTGAATGGTTCCGGAAAATCATCCTTGATGAAAATCATTGCAGGGGTTGAAAAATCCTTTCAAGGCCAGGTTGTATTTTCACCCGGATATTCGGTGGGTTACCTGGAACAGGACCCGCAATTAGACGACACCAAAACGGTTCGTGAAATTGTGGAAGAAGGAGCAATTGAAGTTGTAAACCTGCTTAGGGAATATGAAGCGGTCAACAATAAATTTGCAGGACCGATGGGTGATGATGAAATGGAAAAACTCATCAGACGCCAGGGCGAGTTGACTGAACTGTTGGATCAATATGGAGCCTGGGAACTCGACAATAAACTAGACCGGGCTATGGATGCCCTCCGTTGCCCCGAACCGGATTCACCGGTAAAAAACTTATCGGGGGGGGAACGCCGCAGGGTAGCGCTGTGCCGTTTGCTTTTGCAGGAGCCTGATATCCTGTTGCTTGACGAACCAACCAACCACCTGGATGCCGAATCTGTGCAATGGCTTGAAGTCCATCTGCAACAATACAAAGGCACTGTTATTGCCATTACCCACGACCGGTATTTTCTGGATAATGTTGCCGGATGGATCCTTGAACTCGACCGTGGCGAAGGAATTCCCTGGCAGGGGAATTATTCCTCCTGGCTTGAACAAAAATCTAACCGGTTAGCCATGGAAGAGAAAACCGAAAGCAAACGACGTAAAACCCTGGAGCGGGAACTTGATTGGGTGAGAATGTCGCCCAAAGCGCGTCAGGCGAAGGGAAAGGCGCGATTGAATGCCTATGAAAAAATGATGAGCGAGGATGTCAGGGAAAAAGAAGACCGGCTTGAATTGTATATACCCAATGGCCCCCGTCTGGGAAACAAGGTCATAGAAGCCATCAATGTGGCTAAATCCTATGATGATAAACTCCTCTTTGAAGGACTGAATTTTTCGCTCCCGCCGGCTGGTATTGTTGGCGTCATTGGCCCAAACGGCGCTGGTAAAACAACGCTTTTCAGGATGATCATGGGGTCTGAAAAACCAACCTCAGGCATTTTTAGCAATGGAGAAACCGTAAAAATAGGATATGTAGATCAAAGCCATACGGCAATTGACCCGGAAAAAACTGTTTTTCAGGTTATTTCGGGCGGCGCCGAAAACATGCAGATCGGAGGCAGAACCCTGAATACCAGGGCCTATGTGGCCCGGTTTAATTTTAACGGCGCCGATCAGGAGAAGAAATGCGGAGTCCTTTCGGGAGGGGAAAGGAACCGGCTGCATCTGGCATTGACCCTGAAAGAGGAGGCCAATGTCCTGCTCCTGGATGAACCTACCAACGATATTGATATCAACACACTTCGTGCCCTGGAAGAGGGACTTGAGAATTTTGCCGGCTGCGCCGTGATCATCTCGCATGACCGCTGGTTCCTGGACCGCATCGCCACTCACATTCTTGCTTTCGAGGGGAATTCACAGATCTTTTTCTTTGAAGGATCCTATTCCGATTACGAGGAAAACAAGAAAAAACGTTTGGGTGACACGGGACCGCACCGGATCAAATATAGAAAGTTAAAGGAGTAATTAGCAATTGACAATTTGAAAATGGAAATTTTATTTAATTCTCTTCGTTGTGCATTTCATTCAGTTAACAAATTCTAATCAGAATAAACCAGATTCTGGTTGACTCGGTGGACCAAAAGGTAAGTTTATCTCCCCGCAAGAAGATGAATTTCAATTTTCATCTGATTCTGACTGATCCATTCCAGCGGATGCTCAATATTATGGAAGCATTTTCATACGTCAGGCCACATAAACACGAAAATCCAGAAATGAAATCAAAAACTGACCTTATAATCCAATTGATGTTAAGAACTTTGCACCCTGGGCATTACCCGAAGGAGAACCTGGAGTAAAGGAGTACTTGCTCGGATTATTATACTGTTTAATATGACAAAAAGGACAATACCTCAAAAAAATAAACAAAAAGATAAAAAAAACACTGGAGAAATCATTTATCATTTTCCGGTTGTTTATGTGATCCTGTTTCTTCTCATTTTACTCGTATATGGCCAAACCTTTTGGTTTCAGCTTGGAAAACTTGATGAAACAAACATTATTCTTAACAAACTCGGGTTTCTGAGCGACTTCAGGAACCTGAAAGAAGTGTTTCTGACTAATCCTTTTTTTAATAAAGGCGGCGATTTTTACAGACCTTTGCAAAACATCACCTTTATGATTGACGCCCACCTGAGCGGTAAGGATGGGTGGGCGTATTATCTGTCGAATATCCTGATCCATTTTGTAACCTGTTCCTTGATTTTTTATCTCCTCACTTTATTCGGTAAGAATCGGAAAATCGCTTTATTTCTGACGCTTATCTTCAGCATTCATCCATTATTTGTACAAACCGTTGCCTGGGCTCCATCGCGCGGGGATTTGCTATTGAGTATGTTCGGCATTTCTTCCTTCGTTTTCTTCATCCGTTACATCCGCGAAAAAAACTATTTATTTCTTGTCCTTTGTGTTCTTTCTTTTGCCCTGGCCCTCATATCAAAAGAGACAGCTGTGATCATCCCTGTGATTTGCCTTCTGTATTTTTTATTTATTGAAAAGGAAAAGCGTGTTTCCCTCACCGGATTGATCATCCCGGCTGTTTCTTGTATTTCGTTGTTCCTCCTTTTCATGTACATAAGAAACGAAATCGTTGGAATCGTTGTTGAAAAAGGGCAATTTGGTATATGGCCATTCACGATGCATTTGCGAACAATCCCTGAGTTCATTTCAAAGTTTTTCCTACCTCTTGACTTAGGCCCTATGCCTGCTTTCAAACTGTTTCCGACAATCTTTGGTTCACTGATATTAATATTGCTGACCTGCATTTCAGCCAGAAGTCAATCGGTATCCGGAAAGTTATTTTGGTTCGGGCTTGTTTGGTTCCTTCTTTTCACAATTCCCACGATCACTTACGTTAACAAATTCGGATCTGCCTCCTGCGATTACATGGAACACAGGGCCTACCTGCCTTTAGTCGGAATTCTCCTCTTCCTGTTTCAGTTTTTCAGCATCTCTCATAAGTTCCTGAAAACAGAGGATTATTCCGTCATCCTCTTTTTCATCATACCGGTTTTTGCCGCCTATTCATTCCTGTACAGCAGGAATTACAAAACCCCTATGACTTACTATAACCGGGCAGTGAAAAATAATCCCGTCTCTGCTATCGCCTATGCTAATCGCGGTATAACGAGGATGAGCTTTAATGAAGATTACCGTGGAGCTATTGAAGATTACGACCATACCATATACCTTTTACCTGATTATGCCGCCTCGTACAACAACAGGGGCCTTTGCAAAGAACACCTACGCGACACTTTGGGAGCCATTGCCGACTATGAAAATGCTTCACGGAAAAAGCCCGGATGGGATGTTCCGCACATCAACCTTGCCTCACTAAAACACAATATGGGACTTATCCATGAAGCCATCAGGGAATACGATACGGCGCTTGTCAGCTCTCCTAAATTGTACCAGATATACAACGAGCGAGGTTGTCTGAAAAGGGAAAGTCAAGATTATCAGGGCGCCCTTGAAGATCTGAACCGGGCCCTGGCTCTTCATCCCGGTTATCCTGAAGCCTTCTTCAACCGTGGAGTTCTCGCCCTTGATCTTCAAAACTATCAGTCAGCAATACAGGATTTCACAAGGGCAGTTCAATTGAATACGAAATATGTGGAAGCATACGTCAACAGAGGTATCGGAAAATTCAGGCTTTTGGATTATACAGGCGCTATGGAAGATTTCAACTTGGCGTTGTCAGTCAATGATCAATATGCCGAGGCATATCTTGACCGGGGAATGGCTCGTTATATGATACGTGATTTACAGGGAGCCTGCAAAGATTGGGAAATCGCTCAAAGATTGGGTATGGCTGAAGCGGAAAACCTGCTGCTGCAATATTGTAAATTGTAAGCAGATAAGGCCCCGTTTTCCGAACAGCAAATAAACTGTTATATTTGTACAAAAATTGATAAATGTTCTTTCAAAAGCCAAATATTCCAAAAGGCACCCGCGATTTTACACCGGTAGAGATGGCGCGCCGGAATTATATTTTCGACACCCTACGGGGCATTTTCCAGGTGTTTGGTTACCAGCCCATTGAAACCCCTGCCATGGAAAATCTCTCCACCCTGATGGGTAAATATGGCGAAGAGGGTGATAAATTGTTGTTTAAAATTTTGAATTCAGGGAATTTTCTAGATAAGACACAGGATCCAGGGCTCAACTTGCTGAGTGAAGATCCCTTATCTCATTATAAAGAACTGACGCCCTTTATTACAGAAAAAGGTCTCCGCTACGATCTAACAGTCCCCTTTGCCCGGTTTGTTGTGCAACATCAGCATGAACTGGTATTCCCTTTCAAGCGATACCAGATCCAACCGGTTTGGCGCGCCGACCGTCCCCAGAAGGGAAGATACCGTGAGTTCTTCCAGTGCGACGTTGATGTGATCGGAAGTCCTTCCCTGTTATATGAAGTGGAGTTGGTCCAGATCATCGATAAAGTGTTTTCGGCGCTGGGGATCAAGGTATCCATCCGGATCAATAACCGTAAAATCCTTGCCGGAATTGCAGAAACCATCGGCGCCTCAGGGAAGTTTAATGATATCATGGTCGCCATTGATAAACTGGATAAAATTGGGGTGGATAAGGTCAACGAAGAACTAACTGTCCGTGGCCTCTCAAAAGAAGCTGTTGAGCTGCTTCAGCCCTTTTTACGGCAGGAAGGGGCCTTGGAATCAAACTCCGGTATCCTGGAAGGGCTATTACTGAATTCTGAAACAGGGAAGAAAGGGATCCGGGAATTCCAGGAAATCAAAGAAATGTTAGATAACCTGCAACTGAAGAATAATTTCGCGCTGGATATCAAATTGGCCCGTGGCCTTAATTATTATACCGGCACCATCATAGAAGTGAAAGCGCTTGATGCCAAGATGGGAAGTATTTGCGGTGGTGGTCGTTATGACGATCTCACTGGAATTTTTGGCTTGCCTGATATGTCAGGAGTAGGTATTTCTTTTGGCGCTGACCGGATTTATGACGTGATGCTGGAACTTGGCCTTTTTCCTGCTGATATAGCGGCTACAACCAGAGTCCTTTTCGTCAACTTCGGACCGGAAGAAGTTAAATATTGTCTTACAATGGCTTCCCGGATAAGGGAATCAGGAATCTCGTCTGAAATTTATCCGGAAGTTGCAAAATTGAAAAAACAAATGGAATATGCTAACCGGAAAAATATCCCATTTGTTATCCTTGCAGGCCAGGATGAAATCAATCATGGCCGTATTTCAGTAAAGAATATGAAGTCGGGGGAACAACAAACTATAGAATCCGGAGAATTACTAACATTCCTGCAATTATGAAAAAAAAAGTAAAAAAAACCTGGGCCGCCGCCATCCTGTGTGCCCGCAGCTGGATCATCGGAGCAGAGTAAATTTCAAAATGCAATGTTGAGCTTTGAATTCCATGATACTACATATTAATCAAAAATAAACACTTAAACAGAAACCAACTATGACATTAATTATAAAAGGCTCAGACCTTACCATTGAAGATGTTGTTAAAGTAGCGCGTCACAACGAAAAAGTCGAATTAGCCCCCGAATCCATTGAACGCATTCATAAATGCCGCGCCATGCTGGAAAGAAAAATCGAAGCCCATGAGATCATGTATGGGGTAAACACCGGTATTGGTGAGTTTTCAGAGGTCGTCCTGAATGATGATCAGGTAAAAGAATTCCAGAAATATCTCATTTATAATCATGCTGCAGGGATTGGCGGGCCCATGCCACTTGATTGGGTCAGGGGCGCTATATTAGGCCGCATCAACGTACATGCACATGGAAACTCGGGTTCCCGCCTGGAGATCACCCAAACCCTGGTTGACATGCTTAATAAAGGGGTAACCCCGATGGTTTGTCAAAAGGGTTCCGTAGGCGCCTGTGGCGATCTGGCCCCCATGTCGCAGATTGCTTTACTGATGATGGGTGAAGGCCAGGCTTATTACAAAGGGAAACTGATGCCTGGTAAGGAAGCCCTTGCGGCTGCGGGAATCCCCATCCCTGGTTTGCAAGCCCGCGACGGTCTTGCCACCATCAACGGATCGAACGTACTCACAGCCATGAGCGCCCTTTTCCTATATGATGCCAACAGGTGGCTCAAACAAGCCGAAATTGCCGCCTCTATGTCGCTCGAAGCCATGAAGGCCAATATGCGCCCGTACTATCCGGAACTTCATAAAATCCGCGGCTTCAAGGGAGCAATCCGGAGCGCTGCAGCCATCCTGAAATGTGTTACCGGCGGAGATCTGGCAGCCGGGAAGGTAAAATGCAAAGTCCAGGATGCTTATTCCATGCGTTCAACCCCTCAGGTAATTGGCGCTGCCCATGATGCATTGGCTTATGCCCGATCACAAGTTGAGATAGAATTGAATGGCGTTGGCGACAATCCAATATTCTTCCCCGACGAGAACCTGCAGCTTTCCGGCGCCAACTTCCAGGGATCTCCGGTTTCTGTTCCCATGGATATGGCCGGGTATGTAATCACCATGGTCAGCGTAATGAGCGAACGTCGCCTGAACCGGCTGAACAATCCGGCCCTCAGTGTCGGACTCCCCGCCTTTCTGACAAAAGGAGCCGGGATGTTCAGCGGGATGATGCTCAGTCAATATACCGCCGATATGCAAATCGTGGAACAACGGATCCTTTCTGCCCCCGCCTCCATACAATCAATACCGGCAGCTGCCGATCAGGAAGACTTTGTTTCTATGGGTATGAATACGGCCCTGAAAAATTTTCAAATCCTTGACAATGCCTATGGCATCCTTGGGATCGAATTCATGGCTGCAGCACAGGCTCTCGATTTCAGGGAATACAAATTTGGAACGGGCGTGACAAAAGCCCAAGAGGTAATCAGGAAACATGTGGATTTCCTGGAGGTGGACAGGCCTCTGTATCCCGATCACAATGCCATGAAAGAGCTGGTACAATCCTGTGAAATCCTCAACGAAGTGGAAAAAATCGTAGGCCCACTCGGATAATTTGTTTAAGGGAATACAAAACAGGGGCGCAATAAAGGCGCCCCTGTCATTATAAACCTTAAATTAGCAAATTATGAAAATCGTTTTTTGGATTTTATTAACTGTCATCGAAATTGCTGGGGCCTGAATTCATGGAAGAAATCACTCAACCACCCTTACCGGAGCTTAAGCCGAAAAGAAATAATTTATTGACCCTTCTCTGCATACTTACTTTTATCGGAAGCGGGATGAACCTATTGTCGAGCCTGACCATTGCCGGATTCTATGATACCTTTGTGGAAGTGGCCCAGGTGTTTTCCGAGAAATTCAAATTACCGGGGATGGAAACCATGATGGAAGCAAAACCCATCTTTTTTCTGGTTTCCGGCCTCTTTTATGCCGGTTCCCTTGTTGGCGCATATTATATGTTCCGTTTGAAAAAGAACGGATTCCATATCTACACCATTTTCCAGATCCTTTTGATCATTGCCCCGATGTATTTCATGCATATGGCAGGTCCCAGTTTGTTTGATATTCTTTTATCCGGGGCTTTTGTCCTTTTATACGGGACCCAGTTAAAATTTATGACCTGATGTAAAAGAAAATGAATGACGAAATAAAACCGGTGTATCCCTGGAAAAGAAGAATGAATTCGAATCGCCCCGTGATCCTTACTGCTTTGTGCATATTTTCTTTTCTCTATTTCGGTTTAATTGCGGTCCTTTTCCTTTTAGGGGCTGTTTATTCAGGATTTATCACCGAAGCGATTGAACAATACAAGCCGGAAGGGGTATATTCAATCTGGGGGATACGGATTATTTTTATCGGTGGATTTTTATTACATCTCCTGGGATTAGCGGGCGTCGTCATGCTGTGGAAACGGAAGAAAAAAGGGTACATCCTGATTGCTTTTGCGTGTTTAACAATTGCTGTTTTTCAATTGTTCCGCGCAGATATCGCGCTCACTACAACAACGATTTATCTTTTTATCATTTTACTCTTTGGCATTTTTTTAACCTTGACCCGAGGCGACCAGGATTGATGGCATTTTATTTTATATTATGTGAATTCCTAATATATTGACCTTCTGTTCATAGTTAAAAATATGTTAATTAATAATTAATATTTTGTTAAATTCTTCTTTGTTTCATTAAAAGTAATTAGTAAAATTGCAATTCAAAAACACTTATTGTCATAAGAAATAACCTCAACATATATAATTCCAATGGATTGCGGTTTCGCGCTGTAATTCAATTATGATTTTGTCTTAGAACTGATTATTCACACTTTATTAACAAAAATTCAACTGTATGAGAAAGTTTACAATTTTACTTGCCCTTATGCTCTTCATAGGGTTGCAGGTTGCCAATGCCCAGAGGACTATCACGGGCACGGTTACGAGTTCTGATGATGGCGCTGCAATTCCAGGCGCCACGATCCTCGTTAAAGGTACTGCTGTCGGCGCCATAACTGATGTTGATGGCAAGTATTCCCTCTCTGTACCAAAAGATAAGAATACCATCTTGGTTTCTTATGTTGGTATGAAAACCCAGGAGATTGAATTGGGAGCGGATAATGTTGTTAACGTTGTCCTTCAACCCAGTGTTCAGGAACTGGAAGGAATTGTGGTAACCGCGCTTGGGGTTACCCGCGAAAAGAAAGCGCTTGGATATTCTGTTCAGGATGTCAAAGGAGGATCTCTCCAGAATGATGGTACTGCCAATGTGATCAATTCCCTCTCTGGCCGGGTGGCCGGTGTCCAGGTCACATCAGCGTCCGGAAATATGGCAGGATCATCGCGTATTCTTATCCGTGGTATTAACTCCATTTCCGGCAACAACCAACCTTTGTTTGTTATTGATGGGACCATCATCGATAACAGCGATTTCAACTCTGTTAATACTGCCCGGGGCGCCGGTGGTATCGACTATGGTAATATGGCCCAGGATATCAATGCTGATGACGTCGCTTCAATCTCCGTGCTGAAAGGCGCTAACGCTGCCGCTCTTTATGGTTCGCGCGCTGCCAACGGGGTTATCCTTATCACCACCAAAAAAGGGGAACAGAAAAAAGGCAAGCAAATCGGCATCGAATTCAATACCGGCCTGAGCTTCGAACAGGTTTCCTATCTTCCTAAATATCAATATGATTACGGTGGAGGTAACGGTGGGCTGGATGCCACCTGGGAAGTAAAATATTACAATGACAATTCAGGCTACTATAAGGTTCCCGGCACCGACCCTGATGGAAATGCTTACCAGTCGTTTGACCTGGGCATGGATTACGGGATTGACGAAAGCTTTGGTCCGGCTTATTCGACCACAGCTGGTAAATACCTCGAAAATTACGGCATTGACCTTTCCGGCACTTCTTATGCCAATCAGCCGATCTATTATCGTCCTTATTATAGCTTTGATTCATGGGATACCGATAATTACGGTAAATCTATTGAATGGAAAACCCCCACACATGATGTAAAAGATTTCTTCAAAACCGGTATTGGCTGGACCAATAATGTCGCTTTGACCGGTGGAGGCGAAAATGCACAGGTACGACTGGGGTTAGGGACATACAACTCTTCGGGTTATATGCCAAATTCTTACCTGGACCGTTATACCGTCAACCTTAGCGCCAGCGCCAACCTTACTAAGGATTTAAGGGCTTTCGCCGATGTAAACTACATTTCGACCAAAACCAAAGGCCGTGCCGAAACCGGTTATGGCGACATCAACCCGATTGAACGTTTCAACCAATGGGGCCAGCGCCAACTTGATATGTATGATGCGAAAGTTTATAGCAACCCTGATGGGTCACAACGCTCCTGGAACCGTACAAGCATGGATGATGCCACTCCGGCTTATTCAAACAATCCTTACTGGGATCGTTACATGAACTACCAGAACGATAAAAGGGACCGTTATTATGGTAATGTCGGCGTTTCCTGGCAGATCACCAGCTGGTTGAGGGCACAGGGTAAAATGAATATAGATAATTATGTATTCCGGACCGAAGAACGCGTTGCTATCGGATCCGCTTCACAGTCTTATTATCGTGAACAGGTTCGGACCAATTCGGAATTGAATGCCGAGTTCCTCTTCCTGGTCGATAAGACTTTTGCAAAAGATTGGCGTTTGAATGCCACTTTTGGTGGTAACATGATGGACCGTAATTATAAACTTGTCGGCGGTTCAACCATCGGCGGATTGCTGATCCCGGAATTATATACGCTCAGTAACTCTTTGACCAATGTAGCCACTGATTACAAGAGCTGGAAACGTATCAACAGCTTATACGGCAGTGCATCCCTTGGATGGAAAAGCATGCTTTATCTTGATGTAACTTTACGTAACGACTGGTCATCCACCCTACCGAAAGGAAAGAATTCCTACCTCTATCCTTCCGTATCATTGAGCTGGGTCATTTCCGAACTACCCGCTGTGAAAGAAGCCAAATGGCTTACTTTCGCAAAAGTCAGGGGAGGTTTTGCAAAAGTTGGTAATGATACCGATCCTTACCGGACATCTCTTACTTACGCCAACTTCCTTGATGATGATCTCTATCCTTATCATTTTTCTCCTTATGGCTTGTATACCCTTTCAAACACCCTTAACAACGCCGATCTGAAACCCGAAATGACGAATTCATGGGAAATTGGGGCCGAACTCCGTTTCCTGGATAACCGTTTGGGTTTAGACTTCACCTATTATAGCAAGGCTTCCCTTGACCAGATCATTCCGGTCGCCGTTTCTGGCGCATCGGGATATTCATTCCAGGTCCTGAATGCCGGTAAAATCACCAATAAAGGATATGAAATTTTCCTTACCGCTATTCCTGTTCGCGTAAAGAATAACTTCGAATGGACCCTCACCGCCAACTTTGCAAGGAACCGTAATCAGGTTGTTGAATTATATCCTGGTATCGATAACCTCCAACTGGCAGCAGGTCCTTTCAATATTTCCGTAAACGCGGCAGTTGGCGATGAATATGGCCAACTTATGGGTACCGATTTTATTTATGATGAAGACGGGAATAAAGTTGTTGGTGACGATGGCCGTTACTTGCAGTCATCAGTGAAGGCCCTTGGTACCGTACTTCCCAAATATAACCTTGGCATTGGTAATGGGTTCAAAATTTTTGGGGTTGACCTCTTCGTTCTTATCGATATTCAGCATGGCGGGAAATTTTTCTCTACGACTAAGATGTGGGGAACCTATACCGGTATTCTCGCTGCTTCCGCTGAAGATGGAATCCGTGAAAATGGTGTTGTAATTGACGCTATGGTTGCAAAATACGATGACAACGGCAACGTTGTGTATAATGCCGACGGAACCGCTCAGGTTACCGGTGTAAACCACACGAATATCGATGCATATACCTGGACCACAGACCATTACAATGGCCCGGCTGCACAGAACATCCTTGATGCAAGTTATGTTAAACTGCGTGAAATCACCGTTTCTTATACCATTCCTGCAAAACTGACCGGCCCGATCCACAATTTGAAAATCGGTCTCTTCGGAAGAAATCTTGCTACATGGGGAACTGCAATGTCTGGCATCGATCCTGAACAAAGTACCAGCTCAGGAAATATCCAGGGTATTGAAGGCGCTGGTTTACCTTCAACGAGAACATTCGGTTTCAACATAGGCTTTAACTTTTAATATTGAGAGGAATAAAATATGAAAAAATTTATAAAACTTTCACTTGGGATATTTTTGGTGTTCTTCGTAATGGGATGTACCAAAAACTTTGACAAGATCAACGAGAATCCCAACCAACCGGCAGAGGTAACAACTGCATCTTTATTTACATCAGCCCAGAAAGGCCTCTGTGATGACATCTACGACGAATGGTGGGCCGGCCGACAGAGTTTGCTATGGGCCCAATATTGGGTACAGCGTAACTATCCATCCGAGGATCGCTATGCCATCCGTCAGAATATTGATAACCTGTATTGGAGACTCATTTATCACGATGTTCAGGATCTAATTGAAATTATCAGCCTGAACACCGATCCGGCAACCAAAACCAAAGCCGCTACCAGTGGGGATAATACCAACCAGATCGCTTGCGCAACCATTCTCAAAGTTTGGGCCATGCAAATCATGGCTGATACCTGGGGAGACATTCCCTATTCACAAGCTTTCAAAGGGGATGATCCCACAAATCCTATCCCGACGCCAAAGTATGATAAACTGGTTGACATTTATGCCCAATTCTATACTGAACTAGCCGCTGCAGTTGCCTCGATCAATGAAGACAACGGTGGATTTACTTCAGGCGATGTTATTTTCGACGGAGATATGGCGCTTTGGAAAAAATTTGGTAACTCCCTCCGTTTGCGGATTGCCATGCGTATTTCCAATACGGATAATTACGCTGCCGCCAGGGCTCTTGTTCAGGAAGTCGGTGTCGATGGTTTCATGACATCCAATGCTGACAATGCCAAATTTCCTTATATCGGACAAACCCCGAACAATTCACCCTTGTATGATGCTTTCTGGACAAGCGCCCGTAATGACTTTACCGTTGCAAAACCTTTCATCAACATTCTTAAAGGGGTCAATGATACCCTCAACGGGAAAATCAATCCCTTCTTTGGTTTGATCGATCCAAGGTTACAACTTTATACCAGGGACCGGCCTGCCGGATCCGGAAACTATTACGGAATCCCTTACGGTATGACCGAAGGTCAAACCCAGGCTTATTGGGGCAAAAAGTTAGCGCCAAGTTATTATGGAACAGCCGCTTACAGTAAAACTACCGCTCCTGTAATCCTCAACTCCAAGTATGCTCCCGTTTATATGGAATATGCTGAAGTGGCATTCATGCTGTCAGAATTAAATAATTGGGATCAGACCTATTATATGTATGGAGTTGAAGCTTCCATCGACCATTGGAGGGATGTTTGTACCGATCTTGAAGGATGGAGCGCGGACGATGTTGCTGCATTCAATGTCGTAAAAGAAGCCTATCTGGCTGCCTTGCCCCCTGCAGGTGAAGAGACAGTCCTTACACAGAAATATCTGGCCTTCTTCAATCAGGGTTACCAGGCCTGGGCTGAATACCGCAGAACAGGTCAACCAAAAATGTTGCTTGTTCCAGGCGAAAACACCAGTGTTGACGCTGATGGGAATATGATCACCTTCATCCCCCTCATCACAATTTCAACGATTCCCTGGAGGTTGACCTATCCACAACAGGAATATACCGTTAATGGCGCTAATGTGACTGCCGCTGCTTCACAGATCGGTGGTGACAAAATGACGACCAAACTTTTCTGGGAACTTCCCAGTGGAAAATAAATGATCCACTTACAAAAAAAGAAGGCTGCTCTTGTTATTAGCAGCCTTCTTTTTTTATCCAGGAAGCTTAAAAACTTACAGCCAATGTTCGTTTTTATACCAGGCAATGGTTTCTTCAACTCCCTTATTAAGGTCATATTTTGCAACAAAGTTAAAATCGCGCTGCAGCGGTTCAATTTCACATCGCCAGTTTGTACTGCTCAAAACATTAAATTTATCGGTATTTAGCGTGGGAATCTGACCCCATAACCCCGTAACATTTTCTCCAACGGTTGCAATGGTTTTTACAATGAATAACGGAACGGTAATCCGAATTGTTTTTTTCCCAAGAACACGTTTGGTAATTGTAGCAAATTCTTTGGAAGTATATTCTTTTCCATCCGTAACAAAATAAGATTTATGAACATGCTTTGAAACGAGTGCATCAAAAAGTAACCTGATATAGTCCCGTACATAAATAAAAGTAAGGATCTGTTCCTTAAAACCAATATACGGTTCCAGTCCGCGATTAATGGTCTGGAAGAAAACAAAATAGTCACGCTCTTTGGGGCCATAAACGCCAGTAGGCCGGAAAATCAGCCAGGGAAAGTCCTGAAGCGGTGTAATAAAATTCTCTGTGGCCAATTTGCTCTTGCCGTATAGTTCAATGGGTTTGGGTTTATCGGAAAGCATGACCGGGACGCCCGTGGATGGATCCCCCGGCCCAAAGGCTGCCAGGCTACTGGCATAAATAAATTTTTCAGGGACCATCCCGGTTTCCCTTAATGCTTCAATAAAATTGATCGTGTTCCGGGTATTGACATTATAAAAATCGTCTTTCTTTTTTGTCTTTGTCAAACCAGCATTATGGATGATATACTGGAACCGGATGCCCGATTTTTTGCAAATTTCAAGCGTTTGAATAACCGCTTCACGAGTAGAAAAATCAAACTCAATAAAATTGATCCGCGAATCCTGTAAATACTTGCGGGAACTTGATTTCCGGATTCCTGCATAAACAGTAAAACCTCGATTTAACCCTTCCTCAACCAAAAAACTGCCAATGAATCCACTGGCGCCTGTTATCAAAACGTTTTTCATATATGAAAAAGGTAATAGTCTGCTAACTAAAATGTTTAATCCAACACCTCCGCGTCAAATGTTGCCGGCCATTGAAATTCTTCCAGATCGTCAATGCTTTGGCATTATTTTCTAACTGCGGGTTGGTAATCGCTTTTTTAATTCCGGCCCGAATATAAGCCCTGTGCATTTCATTATAATACAGCGAATTAACACCTTTTCCCTGATAATCTGGGCGAACGCCATTCAGGTACATATCGATGGCGTCATTCTTTTTTATCGCCCGTAATATGTACAAAAATCCGAACGGGAAAAGTTTTCCATTACACCTTCGAAGGGCTTTGGTAAGGGAAGGCATAGAAACACCGAAACCGATTACTTCGTCCTTTTGATTAATTACAAAAGAGACAAATTCCGGACGGATAAATCCAAAGTAAGACTTTACATAAGCATCTACCTGCTTCTGTGAAAGTGCGGTATATCCATAAAGCTCATCAAATGCAGCATTTAGGGTGCGAAACATTTCCGGGGCATAAGCCACCAGATCCTTTGCTTTTTTGGCTTTAATCAGCCTGAGTTTGTATTTTTCCTGAATCAGTTGTGACAAACGATCAACTTTTTCAGGAATGGCAGGAGGAATCTCAAATTCATATTGTACCCAATCGGCAGCTTTTTTAAATCCCAACTGCTCCATGTGGGTTACATAATAGGAATAATTATAAATAGATGCCATGGTGGCTTGTTCTTCAAACCCCTTGATGAGCATACCTTCGTTGTCCATATCGGAAAATCCCAAAGGGCCCTGGATGCCAACCATTCCCTTTTCTCTCCCCCAGGTTATCACTTGTCCTATCAGTGCGCGGGAAACCTCAATGTCGTCAATAAAGTCAATCCAGCCGAACCGGACCAGTTTTTCATTCCAACGATGATTGGCATTGTGATTGATAATTCCGGCAATCCTGCCAACCATTTCCTTACCGCGGTAAGCGATCCAATATTCCGCGTCACAAAAATCAAAAGCAGGGTTTTTATCCCTGCTCAGTGTATTTGCCTCGTCCAACCTCATGGGCGGACACCAATACTGGTTTCCTTTGTAAAGCTGAAATTGAAAATTGATGAATCGTTTCAGATCCTTTTTGGTACAGACTTTTTTAAGTTCAATGGCACCTGAATTTTTCATTCTTATTTTATGAGAGTATATGAAGCTTTTTCCCAAGCTTTTCAAATTTCTCAAGTGCAACATCAACCTGTTCTTTCGTATGGGTAGCCATAAGGGAAAAGCGGATCAGTGTATTATCCTTGCTAACTGCAGGAGCAACAACAGGATTTACAAAAACTCCTTCATCCAGGAGCATTTTGGTAATGGTGAGAGTTTTGATATTATCCCTGATATAGAGAGGAATAATGGGAGTAACCGTGTTCCCGATATCGAAACCAAGATTCCGGAAATTCTCGATGGCATAATTGGTAACTTCCCAAAGATGCTGTATCCGTTCAGGTTCATTCTTGATAATTTCCAGCGCGGCCAGGACCGAGGCTGCTGCTGCTGGTGTCGCGGAGGCGCTGAATATCAAGGTGCGGGAATTATGTTTGATATAAGAAATGGTTTCAAAATCACTGGCAATAAAACCGCCCAGCGCAGCCAATGATTTCGAAAAAGTCCCCATGATGAGATCAACCTTCTTTGTCAGACCAAAATGGCTGGCTGTCCCCGATCCGTTTTTACCAATTACCCCGATGGCATGGGCATCATCGATCATGACCGTAGCTTCATATTTTTCGGCCAGGAGAACAATTTCAGGTAAATTGGCGATGTCGCCATCCATACTGAAAATTCCATCGACGACGATCAGTTTTACTTTGCTTTGTTCACACCTTTTTAACTGACGTTCAAGCGATTGCATATCATTATGACGGAATTTTAAAACCTTGGCAAAAGATAACCTTGTTGCTTCAATGATAGAAGCATGGTCAAGTTCGTCGATCAGGATATAATCGTTACGGCTGGTCACAGTAGGAATTACTCCCAGGTTAACCTGGAATCCTGTACTATAAACCAAAGCCGCCTGCTTCCCCACAAAGGAAGCCAGTTTCTTTTCCAGTTCCACATGAATGTCAAGGGTGCCATTCAAAAAGCGGGATCCCGCGCAGCCTGTTCCATATTTCCTGGTAGCTTCTATCGCGGCTTCCTTTATCTTAGGATGATTGGTCAAGCCCAGATAACTGTTCGAACCGAACATCAGCACCTTTTTTCCATTTATCGTAACCACGGTGTCCTGGTCTGATTCGATCATTCGGAAAAACGGGTAAAGACCCATCTTCTCAATCCGCTGTGGCTCAGTGTAATGAGCTAATTTACGTTGAAGAAACCTCATTGTATCTATTTATCAGAAAAAATAAGCGAGCAAAGGTATAAAGAAAAATCATATATACTGTGCAGCAAAATTACGTCCGGCTTGTAATGCTTTTAGGTTGAGGGCAACGACAGATTCGCCTTTTTTCCCAAAAGTAAAGCGAATGGCATCTTCCAGTTTTTCATAAGCCATTCCAAGAAATGGAGAAGCAGCGCCCAGGATAACGATATTGGCTACTTTAGGGGAACCAGCTTCCTTGGCTGCTGCATCTGCATCCAGGGCAACATGATGCGGAACTTTCCCGATTTCAGCCTTGATCAGGTCCATATCGGGATAGTTTGGAATATTGTTAAAAGGCTGTGTGTTGGTAATCACCCAACCTGTAGGCGATAAATAGGGAAGATAACGAAGCGATTCCAATGGTTCAATGGAAATGATCATATCGGCCTGTCCGAAGGGAATGAGATCGGATGCAATTTCATCATGTGAAATGCGAAGGTTCGACATTACATCACCGCCCCGCTGACTCATTCCATGAATCTCCGATTGTTTCAGGTACATGCCTTGTTCCAGTGCGGCATAGCCAATAATAGCAGCGATCGAGATGATTCCCTGGCCACCAACACCAGCTAAAATGATATCTTTTTTCATTCTTATCTGATTTACTTGTTCTTGAATTTTTCGCGCATCCTTTTGTCTAAAGCAACAACGCATTCCCTGCGCGGGATGATGACCGAAACGCCATGATAGTCTAATTCTTCCTTCATGATCCTGACATTCTCCCCGTGATATTTTTTCAGTGGTTTGAGAATCCTGATATGTGCTTCTTCCACCCCTATACCTTTGCAGATATCTTCCAGCTTTCCGGTCCCCGGCGAAGTCTGTCCTCCGGTCATGGCTGTTATTTCGTTATCCAGGATCAATACGGTGATGGGGGATTTATCATTGACTGCATCGAGCAACCCGGTAATACCGGAATGGGTAAAGGTGGAATCGCCAATCACTGCCACTGCAGGGACTAACCCAGCATCTGCAGCTCCTTTGGCCATCGTGATGGAAGCCCCCATATCAACACAGGAATTGATCGCCTCATACGGTTTAAGCGCACCCAGGGTATAACATCCAATGTCAGCAAAAACACGTCCTTTCGAAAATCCATTCAACGCTTCAGTGATCCCTAAATAAGAATCAATGTGTGGACATCCATTGCATAAGGAAGGAGGCCGGCCGACCATCAGATCCGGCGCCGGGATACCTGTCGTATCAGGTTTTCCCAAGGCAACTGCCACCAGATTCGGATTCAGTTCGCCATCCCTGGGCAATATCCCGTCAAGACGGCCCCTGATCTTTAATCCACGTCCCAAATATCCTTTCAGTAACTCCTCAATAACAGGGTAACCATCTTCAATCACCAATATTTCAGAACATTCATCGGCCAATTTTTCAATCATTTTCCTGGGTAATGGATATTGCCCGATCTTGACTATCGGATGGGGAACATGGCGATCGGGATAATTTTCGAGGAGATAATTGTAAGTTAATCCGCAGGCGACAATACCCCTCGATTTATCAGCCCCATTGATATAGAAGTTGAAAGGGGATTGATCCGATTCTTCGGCGAATGATGAATGATCTTTCAAGAGGTTTTTGTACTTCTTCTTGGCAATTGCCGGTAACAACACGTATTGTCTCAAATCTTCGGGTACATGGATTTCATTTTGTACACGCGGAGGCCTGATCTCAACCCCGGAACGGGAATGTGCCATCCGCGTAGTGATCCGTAATAAGAGGGGAATATGGTATTTTTCTGAAAAATCAAAACCATATCGGACCATGTCATACGCTTCCTGCTGGTTGGCAGGTTCAAGAATAGGCACCAATGCAAATTTGCCATATACCCTCGAATCCTGTTCGTTCTGCGAAGAGTGCATTGAAGGATCATCGGCTGCAACCACTATCAGTCCTCCGTTTGCTCCGGTAATGGCCGAATTGATAAAAGAATCTGCTGCTACGTTTAATCCAACATGTTTCATGCATACCATCGCCCTTTTACCGGTATAAGACATCCCCAGCGCTGCTTCCATGGCTGTTTTCTCATTTGCCGACCAGGTGGAATGAATATGGTGTTCCTGTGCATATTTCGAGTTCTGGACAAATTCCGTAATCTCCGTAGAAGGGGTTCCCGGATAAGCATAAATGCCAGACAATCCGGCATCTAGAGCGCCCTGGGCAATAGCCTCATCCCCCAACAATAATAGTTTCTGCATAACGTGGTTTAATAAGGTGGATTATTGACAAAATTAAGAATAATTTACAAATACGAAATCCGTCATTGACCGCGAAAAATCTTTTTTACTATACATATTATATATATTTTTGTAGGAAGAAAAATTATTCTAATCCCTGATCGATGACAATTAGAAAATGTCTTTTTATACTTTTCTTACTTTTCCTGCTAGCAATTTTTTCCTCGCATCACACTTATGCCCAATTCGGTACCCTGCGCGGTTTTGTATATGAACAGGAGACGGGTGAGCCGGTTTTATTCACCAATGTTTATTTCTATAAAACCTCCATCGGCGCCCCTACCGATGCCAACGGGTATTTTGCCATCACCCGGATCCCTCCCGGAAATTATACGCTGATGGTAACTTATGTTGGATTTGATACCCTGAAAATGCCAGTGTCCATTCAAGCCGATGAACTTATCTCTAAAAAATTATATCTCACAAAATCTTCGGTGAACCTTGCTGAGATCAATGTTTCAGCCAGCCGTCAGGATAAAGTGAGAGAAACTCAAACAAGCATCATCAAGATCACCCCGAAAGAGATCCAGTCAATTCCAACCATCGGAGGGCAACCTGACCTTGCCCAATACCTTCAGATACTTCCAGGTGTTGTTTTCAGCGGGGATCAGGGAGGACAACTATATATCCGGGGCGGCCCTCCCATACAGAATAAGGTTTTATACGATGGTATGATCGTTTATAACCCTTTTCATTCCATCGGACTATTTTCGGTCTTTGATGTCGATATGCTTAAAAATGTTGAAGTTTATACCGGTGGTTTTGGAGCCGAGTATGGGGGCCGCATCTCTTCAGTTATGGATGTAACTACCCGTGATGGCAATAAAAATCGGGTCTCCGGTAAAGTCGATGCCAGTACATTCGGGGCCAAAGTCCTCCTGGAGGGGCCGATCTACCGTCAAAAAAACGAAGATGATGCCAGCGCTTCCTTCATTTTATCCGTGAAAAATTCCTATCTGGCCGAGTCCAGTAAGATCTTTTACAAATACATTGATGAAAACGGGTTGCCATACGATTATCTCGATATTTATGGAAAAATATCAGTTAACGCTCCCAATGGCAGTAAAGTAAATTTTTTCGGGTTCAGGTTTGCCGATGATGTAAAATATAAAATATTGCAGGACTATAACTGGACCTCTTACGGCGGCGGAATGAACTTTCTGGCTATTCCCGGTAAAAGTTCGGTCCTGATTGAAGGCAATTTTGCCTATTCCACATATAAGGTTGTCTTACAGCAGGAGAACGAATCAGCCCGTTCCAGCTCCATTTCAGGTTTTAACGGAGGTTTGAACTTCACTTATTTTTTTGGCAGGGACGCTTTAAAATACGGGTTGGAGTTAGCCGGATATAAAACCGTTTTCGATTTTTTCAACACGGTCAAACGCAAAATAGATTACACACAGAACAGTACGGAGGTTTCTGTTTTTGTACAATACAAATGGCTCCCTGGTAAATTTATCATTGAACCCGGGCTGAGGTTACAATACTATGCTTCTCTTTCCACCGTTTCGCTGGAACCCCGGTTAGCCATCAAATATAACATCGCAAGGAATTTTCGCCTGAAAATGGCTGCCGGACTGTATTCTCAAAACCTGATCAGCACTACTTATGACAAGGATGTTGTCAACCTTTTCTATGGCTATATTACCAGCCCGATGAATCTCCCCACTGAATTCATGGGGAAATCGGTTTCCAACCGGTTGCAAAGGTCCTCACAGGTTGTTCTGGGATTTGAATGGGATTTTCTTAAAAATTTTTCCCTTAATGTGGAAGGGTACTACAAGTACTATCCGCAACTTACCAGTTTGAACCGGAACAAACTGTATGATGATACTGAGGAAAACGCCAATATTGAGGATTATTATAAAAAAGATTTTGTCCTTGAAACCGGCGATGCTGAAGGGGTTGATTTCTCCCTGAAGTTTGACTGGAAAAAGATCCATTTATGGGCCACTTATTCACTCGGGTTCATCCACCGTAATGATGGCAAAATGGATTTTGTACCCCCTTACGACCGGAGGCATAACCTGAACCTGGTTGG
>JALNWE010000037.1 GCA_023231065.1 Bacteroidales bacterium | reverse complement strand
CCAGGCTGGCCTATTTCAGACCCGGACTGGGCTGTAAACACTCCTTCCTCCGATGTTCTGTTCAATTACGCGATTACTTATGCCAAGGGGGCATGCGTCCTCCACCAGTTACGCTATGTTTTAGGTGATTCTTCGTTTTTTGCCACGCTCAGGGCCTATTGTGCTGATCCCAATCTTAAATTCCAGTCGGCTACCATTGATGAATTTAACCAAAAAGTTAATCTGATTACCGGTGAGGATTACTCCTGGTTTTTTGATGAATGGATTTTTCAGGCCAACCACCCGGTTTATCAGAACACCTATAATTTTCAGGACCTTGGTAATGGTCAATGGAAGGTAAATTTTCATGCACGCCAGATACAGGCCAATGCCGGGTTTTTTAAAATGCCCATTGAGATCAAGGTCCGTTTTCTGGATAATACTGATACCATCCTTCGCGTGATGAATGACATAAACAATCAACAACTTTTCTGGACATTCAATAAACATCCTCTTTTGTTGCAGTTTGACCCGGATGATCAAATTGTTCTTAAAGAAGGAAGTACTATTATCGGGGTGAATGAGGTGAAAACAATAAATGACAATGTCTCACTTGAACAAAACATCCCGAATCCGGTGATTTCCAAAACAACTATTTCCTATGAAATTCACTGGGGCTCTGAAGTCCGTTTAGAGATCCTGAATATGATGGGCGAGACAGTAATGCAACCGGTAACATCATTTCAACAACCAGGCAATCATTATGTTACGATAAACCTTTCCGATCTTCCCGCAGGAATATATTTTTATAAATTAACAACCGGGACTCAGGTGATCACAAAAAAACTGGAAGTTTCCAAATAATCATGAAAAAGATATTAAGGGTTCTTTTATTGGGAACCATTGCGCTTTTTTTAGGGCTACAAATCGTGATGGCAGGGACGGGGACCACCCGGACGGATACAGCACATTTTTACATAAAGCATGATTATGACGTCCTGAAGTATAAACTGGATATCGATCTATATTCCTGTTATTTTGCTCCTTACGCGAGATCATTTAATGCTGCTCTTACTATTTCGATCAGGATAGATTCCGCGTTAAATCTTATCCGGTTGAATGCCATTAATTCTTCCATCGAAATTGACTCTGTCACGATGGCAGGCATTTCCTTTATCCATACAAATGACACACTGACGATCGCCCTTGACCGAATCTACTTGCATGGTGAGACCCTATCCTTAACTATTTTTTATAAACATAAAGATGTGGTTGATCATGCATTCTACACCGGTTACGGATATTTATTTACCGATGCTCCTCCTGAAGGAGCGAGAAAATGGTTCCCCTGTTGGGACAGACCGTCGGATAAGGCAAAATGGGAATTAACTGCAAAAGTGCCGCTTTCGGTTCGTCTTGGATCAAACGGTTATCTTGCCGATTCGGTTATCAACACCGACACCCTCATTTATCATTGGATTTCGGAAAATCCTGTAGCTACTTACCTTATATCAATCTCATCAAAGATGAACTGGCAGGTTTATACAGAGTATTGGCACAAATTCTCAAACCCGTTAGACAGTTTACCGGTCAGGCTTTATCACAAACCAGGAGAAGCGATCGGTACAGTTATTAATACCATCGGACCGATGACAAATCTTTTTTCACAACGGTTCGGTGATTATCCGTTTGAAAAAATAGGGTTTGCTACCCTGAATGGTTCTTTCCCATGGGGTGGCATGGAGAATCAGTCACTGGTTAATATACAACAGGGAGGATATAATGATCCCAACCTGATATCCCATGAACATTCCCATCAATGGTTTGGTGATCTCATTACTTGCGGGACATGGGCCGACATTTGGTTGAATGAAGGGTTTGGCACTTATTGCCAGAACCTCTGGGTAGAGTATTCGGAAGGTTATGATGCTTATAAAAACAGCATGAATGCCGTGGCCAATTATTATCTTTCTGTCAATCCTGGCTGGCCTCTGTATCATCCTCAATGGGCTATCCATACCCCTTCAGGGAATGAACTTTATAACCAGGCAATCACTTATAATAAAGGTGCATGCGTTTTACACCAATTAAGATATGTACTGGGGGACTCGCTTTTTTTCAGCGTATTGCATTCTTACGCAACCGACACCTGCTTCATGTTTAAAAATACATTAACGGAAACGTTTATTTCGAAAATGAACGATGCAGCTGGGAAAGATCTGAATTGGTTTTTTAACGAATGGGTCTATCGACCAAATCATCCCATTTATGAGAATACTTTTGAAATTATTTCACTGGGAGCCTCGACCTGGAAAGTCAATCTCCTGATCAACCAGGTGCAAACCAATTCCTGTTTCTTTAAAATGCCTCTTCAATTTGGAATTACTTTTTCCGATGGCACCGATACCTTGGTCCAGATAATGAATGATATCAATCACCAATTCATTGAATTCAATTTCGGAAAACAGCCTGAAAATGTCACTTTTGATCCATTCCGGAATATTTTGCTGAAGCAGGCTACAACTGTGGTTGGGATAAAAAATCATGGTAAATCTACAGGATTCAGGCTTCAACAGAATGAACCAAATCCTTTCCATGGCTTTACTTCTGGAGCGTTTGAGGTTTCGCAAAAAGAAAATGTAACTATTTCAGTAACAGATGTCTACGGTAACATTATACAGATACCCGTTCATGGACTTTTTGAACCCGGAAATTATCGATTTGATATTCAGTCCGTTTCACTTTTACCTGGTGTTTATTTCCTGACCATGAAAGCGGGTGATTTTCGGGATACTAAGAAAATGATAGCGATCCGGTAATCACTTTTTTTTATAGTGCAGATTCAGTGGGTTTGCAACTTTCTCCTGCAACAAAGCCAATTGTTCAATTTCGATCATCTCGTCGATATAATGAAAGGTAAGCCCTTTGACATAATCGGCTTTAATTTCTTCGATATCCTTTTGATTGTCTTTAGGGAGGATAATATCTTTCAGATTAGCCCTCCGGGCAGCTAACATTTTTTCTTTGATCCCTCCGACTGGTAAGACTTTTCCCCTTAGGGTGATCTCACCTGTCATGGCAAGGCGGGCACAAATTTTTCGTTGGGTAAATGCAGAAGCCAGCGCAGTAAACATGGTGATTCCGGCTGAAGGCCCATCTTTGGGAGTTGCCCCTTCAGGCACATGTATGTGAATGTTCCAATACTGGAAGATATCAGGATCAATTCCGAAATCGGCAGAATGAGCTTTTAAATACGCCAGGGCGATCGTGGCCGATTCCTTCATAACATCACCCAGGTTTCCTGTTAAGGTCAGGTCGCCTTTACCCCTGCTCAGGCTGACTTCAACAAATAAAATCTCACCGCCTGTCATGGTCCAGGCCAATCCTGTAACAACGCCGGCAATGGAGTTCGAAATATACTTTTCCACCTGAAATACCGGGATGCCCATGATGGCTTTTAAATCAGTGGCGTTCAGCTTTTTATTGAATTTTTCATTGTTGACGATGGATTTAGCCTTGCTCCGGATGATTTTTGCAATGTTTTTTTCCAACCCTCTGACTCCTGATTCACGGGTATAATCTTCGACGATCTTTTGTAACAACTCCTTTGAAAATACAAGCTGTGTCTTTTTCAGACCATGTTCTTTCATCTGTTTCGGTACCAGATGGCGGATTGCTATTTCAACCTTTTCTTCCATCAGATAACCGGGAATGTCAATGATCTCCATCCTGTCGCGTAAAGCCGGATGAATGGTGTTAAGCGTGTTGGCCGTAGCAATAAACATGATGCGGGAAAGGTCATACTCAACTTCCATGAAATTGTCGTAAAAAGCCACGTTTTGTTCGGGATCCAAGACTTCAAGCAAGGCAGCCTGGGGATCGCCGTTTATGTTCATTCCCATAACCTTATCAATTTCATCAAGGACAAATACGGGATTTGAAGATTTAACTTTTTTAATACTTTGGAGGATACGGCCTGGCATTGCGCCGATGTAAGTTTTACGGTGTCCCCTGAGTTCCGATTCATCCCTTAACCCACCCAGGGACATTCTGGTATATTTTCTTCCCAGGGCACGGGCAATCGATTTCCCCAGAGAAGTCTTTCCGACTCCCGGAGGACCAACAAGGCAAAGGATAGGTGACTTCAGGTCTTTTTTAAGTTTTATTACTGCCAGGTATTCAATGATCCTTTCTTTCACCTTTTCCAGACCAAAATGATCTTCATCAAGAATCGTCATGGCATGCTGGAGGTCGAGGTTGTCCTCGGTATATTCTCCCCATGGCAGCTGAACCAGGGTTTCGAGATAGTTGACCTGTATGGAATATTCTGCTGCCATAGGATGCATCCGCTGCAGTTTGCTCATTTCCCGTTCAAAGACCTCTTCCACTTCCTTTGACCATTTTTTATTCCTGGCCTGGTCCATTAAGGCATTTATTTCCTGGGCATTGGGACTTCCTCCCAATTCTTCCTGTATGGTCTTCAGTTGCTGGTTGAGTAAAAAGTCCCGTTGTTGTTTATCCAGGTCTGTTTTGACTTTATTCTGGATCTGTTGCTTCAGATCAAGCATCTGTATGTCTTTGGTCAATTGCAACAAAACCTGGTTGGCACATTCTGCCAGATCGGAAATTTCTAATAATTTCTGTTTTTCATTTACATCAATAGTCAGGTTGGAGGATATAAAATGAATAAGGAATGAAGCGCTCTCAATGTTTTTTATGGCAAAAGCTGTTTCAGAAGGAATATTGGGTGATTTGGAGATAACTTGCACAGCCAGATCTTTCAGGGAAGATATCAGGGCGCTGAATTCCCCATCATCTTTTGTGTGCGTTTTCCTGACATCGAGGGCAGTAACTTTTGCCATGATATAAGGATCAGACTGGATCAATTCCCTGATCTCAAATTTTCTTTTTCCCTGGATGATTGCGGTGTTACTTCCATCGGGCATCTGAAGGATTTTCAGGATATAGGCCACCGTGCCGACTTTATTCAAATCATCAAATTCAGGTTCTTCAATGGCTGAAACTTTCTGGGCAACTACGCCGATGATCTTGCTGCCTTTGTAATACTCGCGGATGAGTTTGATGGATTTGTCACGGCCAACGGTAATTGGTATCACGACTCCCGGAAAAAGCACGGTATTCCTCAGGGGAAGAATGGGTAAGACTTCGGGGATATCTTCCATATTCATCACTTCTTCATCCTCTGAAGACAATAAGGGGATCAATTCCGTTTCTGAGTCAAGAAAATCGGAAAGTATTAGTTGATTTTTTCTCATTAAATTCAAGATTAGCCTGTACGTCAAATTAGCCCGCGCGTCAAAATGTCAAAAACCCTGGTGAAAAAACCAGGGTTGGGGTATTAACAAGTTTTATGCCAACAAACGGATGATGTTTACAGGAATTTATTTTTCATGGTTAGGTTATATACATTCGTCAGCAATCCCTTTTCCGTATCATCCAATGTACGATTGCGGCGTTTGAAAACAATCTCAGCAACTTCGATGGCTTTTTTGATATTGTAATTGGTGTGCCCTGAAGTTCCGCCCCAAGTAAAACTGGGAATGAAATTCCGCTGGAGGCCTGAACCAAAAATATTGGCGCTGACGCCTACAACTGTTCCTGTATTGAACTGGGTATCAATGGCACATTTTGAATGGTCACCCATGATCAGGCCGCAAAATTGCAGATGGGTATTGACAAAGGTCTGTTTGGCATAGCTCCAGACCCTGACGAAGTCGTAGGTATTTTTCAGGTTAGAAGTATTTGTATCTGCGCCCAGATTGCACCATTCGGCGATCACCGAATGGCCTAAGAAACCATCATGGTGTTTATTCGAATATCCGAAAAGGACAGAATTGCTTATTTCTCCCCCGACGCGACAAAACGGGCCGACGGTAGTTGGTCCATAAATTTTTGCAGCCATTTTAACCTGAGCGCCTTCACCCAGCGCAAAAGGGCCACGGATTACAGCGCCTTCCATGATCTCAGCATCTTTTCCTATATAGATTGGCCCGGTAGTAGCGTTGAGTATGACAAATTCGAGTCTGGCCCCTTTCTCAATAAAAATATTTTCTTCCCCGATCAGCCGGTTTGTCCCACTGATTTTTTGTGATTTACGACCTTTAGTCATCAGGGTATAGTCCTCCTGGATTGCTGTTTCATTCTTGGAGAAAATTTCCCAAGTATGATTGATCTTTTGGGGAGGATTAGAAATCCTTATTTCTTCAATTCCTTCGGATGACTGATCGCCGATCCTGTCCAGTTCTTCCTCCATAACATGCAAAGCAATAATGGTATCATCATATAAAACAATCTGATTCCGTTTCAGATTTTTAATGACCCCAATAATTTCATCATTGGGTATGATAGATCCATTGATCAGTACATTCTCATTTTCCCTAATAATGGGAAATTTCTGAGAAAGATAATTGTCGGTCAGGGAAGAAGTTTTTGTTTTTAACCTTTTTTCCCATTTTTCCCGGATTGTCAGAATACCAATACGGATATCCGCAACAGGGCGCATAAATGTAAGGGGTAGCAGGTTTGTCCGGACAATACTCTCATCGAAAAGAATATAATTCATGATGCTCAAGATTATATTGCTAATGAATTGGTTTTGCCTACAAAATTAGGAAATTATGGGAATAAAAAAAGGCCTCCTAAATAAATTGGAGGCCTTTCAAACAGGTTTAAAAAATTATTTCGAAGCCTTCATATCCAAATGCTTCTGATAACGGCTTTTAAATTTATCAACGCGGCCCGCTGTATCCACCAATTTCATCTTACCGGTATAGAATGGATGAGAAGTATGGGAAATCTCAAGTTTGATTAAAGGATACTCCAAGCCGTCTTCCCAAACGATCGTCTCTTTAGTTTTCACGGTAGATTTGGAAAGAAAGGCATATTCGTTCGACATATCTTTGAAAACCACCAATCTGTAATCTTTCGGATGAATATTTTTTTTCATTTTATCAGAATTTTTTTATGAGGGTGCAAAATTAAAGATTTCTTTTTGAATTACAAAGATTTTTTATTTAGAAAAACAGGAGAGCAAGAAGTCCATGGTATCAGCCTGGTCCGCATAATCCCACAATTCGGGAAATTGGGCTTTTCCCGGAAGAACCGATGGAAAAGGAAGCGGGGATTCTGAAACGATGCACTGAATCGTAGAAATATCAGCCTGTATGGCTTCTGTTAGCCCTTCCTGGTCCCGATATTCCTCAAAATGAAGGACCGCGATGGGAGAATTGATGGATTTATTGTTACGGAGCAGGATGGATCCTGCATCAAAGAATGGCATGTTGTTTATCAGGAGAATTGATTTCTGATAATTATAATTATTTGCATATTTGTTATGGGTCAGGTAATTACTGTAATGTGCCAATACGGTTTTTAGTTTTTCAACATCATATCCTGCGGGAATAAAAAGCTTTGAAATACTACGGCATCCCATACCAAAAAACAGCATGATATCTTTAGTCAGATCATGTAAAACCGAATCCGTTTCCTTTCCATTCAACACCGCGATACTATTTCTGTGATTCCTTATTATATGAGGGTATTTACCGAAATAATACTCAAAATACCTGGAGGTATTGGCGCTCCCTGTGGCAATAACTGCGTCCATCTCTCCTAGTTTCCCAGTAGTCAAATTCAAATACTCTTTCCATAGAGGTTGGATTTGAACCAACATTTGCGAAATAGCGGGCAATAAATAAGCATCGGATGAAGAAAGTTTTGCTTTTATTCTGTTACCCGACATCAACACACAGATAAAATCATGGAAACCTACCAACGGAATGTTCCCGGCCATGACAACGCCAATGGTCCTTGGTCCCGTGTTGTCTGTGATTTTTTGCCCGTATGGCTCAAGCCATTGATGAAGTTTCACGGGTTCCAGCATTTGGCCGATTGAACCGATGGCCGTGGTTATATTCTCAGGGGTGAACCATGGATTTTCAATGGAAGACCGGTAGGCTGCATCGGTAAGCGGACTTAAAAAAAGGTTCCCGGGGCTTTTCTTAAAAGTCCGTAGGTATTCTCCCAGCTGTATGAAAGAAGAAATACGTTCAGCGACTTTCATGGATTAATTTTTACAAAATTAATGGAATAATTGAAATTGAATGACTTCAAGGAGGGAAATGATTTGCTTTCCATGATTTTTATTTATATTTTTGAAAGCACTATTAAAAAAATGATTTACTTTGTTTTTTAATTTTTGAAGCGCTTTACCTTTTAATCGCATAACTAATAAAACTAATTGCTATGAAAAAACACAATTTTAACGCTGGTCCCTCCGTTCTGCCTCGCGTGGCTATTGAAAACTCTGCCAAAGCGATATTGGACCTTAATGGTATCGGAATGTCATTGCTGGAGATTTCTCACCGAAGCAAAGATTTTCAGGCGATCCTTGATGAAACCATGTCTCTCTTCAAAGAGATGCTGAATATCCCTTCCGGCTATCAGGTAATCTTTTTAGGCGGTGGCGCCAGTTTGCAATTCTGTATGGTCCCCTTTAATTTTCTGAACCATAAGGCAGCTTATCTGGAAACAGGGGTCTGGGCTGAAAAGGCCATAAAAGAAGCGAAATATTTTGGTGAGGTGGAAATTATAGCTTCTTCAAAAGATAAAAACTTCAATTATATCCCAAAGGGATTTACCATTCCCTCCGATGTGGATTACTTTCATATCACCACCAATAACACCATTTATGGTTCCGAGCTCCGTTACGACATGGACAGCCCTGTCCCATTGATTGCTGACATGTCATCAGATATTCTCAGCCGGCCTGTGGATGTTTCAAAATATTCCCTGATCTATGGCGGCGCTCAAAAAAACCTGGGGCCTGCGGGGGTTACTTTTGTCATCATTAAAGATGGGGTTTTGGGAAAAGTTGACCGGAAGATCCCTTCCATGCTTAATTATGCCACTCATCTGAAAGATCCTTCTTTGTATAATACGCCTCCTGTTTTTGCCATTTACACCTGTCTTGAAACCTTACGGTGGATTAAAAACCTTGGCGGCGTGAAAGCCGTGGAAGCAAACAATATCAAGAAAGCCAAAATGTTGTACGACACCATTGACAATAGTAAAATGTTTGTCGGGACCGTTGAAAAAGAAAGCCGGTCGAGGATGAATATATGTTTTGTCATGAAAGAGCAGTACAAAGGCAAGGAAGATGCGTTCATGGAATTTGCCAAATCGAAAGGGATGATCGGTATTAAAGGTCACCGCTCGGTTGGCGGTTTCCGCGCATCCACCTACAATGCATTGCCACTGGAAAGTGTACAGGCATTGATTGATGCCATGAATGAATTTGAAAAGAATAACTTATAATTGTTACGAAGGCGCACTCTGTTGCGCCTTCCTTTAATTGATTTTACTATGACGAAAGTATTAATTGCTACTGATAAGCCTTTTGCTCCTTTGGCCGTAAAAGGAATCCGCAAGGTAGTTGAAGAAGCCGGATTTGAACTTGTTCTTCTTGAAAGTTACACCAGCCAGGACGATTTCATTAAAGCTATAGCTGATGTCGATGCTGTTATTATCCGCAGCGATAAAGCGACCAAAGAAGTGATCGATGCAGGATCAAAACTTAAAATCATCGTCAGGGCAGGCGCCGGTTATGATAATATTGACCTGGCTGCTGCAAGCGCTAAAGAGGTTGTTGCCATGAACACGCCTGGTCAAAATTCTAATGCCGTTGCTGAGCTTGCTCTTGGAATGATGGTTTATTATATCCGGAATTTTTACAATGGAAAGTCCGGGACAGAACTTAAAGGGAAGAAACTGGGAATCCATGCGTATGGTTTCGTGGGAAAAAATGTGGCGCGGATAGCAAAGGGGTTTGATATGGATGTTTATGCATTTGATCCTTTTATTCCCAGACAGGAAATTGAAAAAGATGGCGTCAAATGGGTAAGCACTATTGAAGAACTTTATCAAACCTGCCACTTTATCTCGCTGCACATCCCTGCAAACAGCCAGACCAAACAGTCGATCAATTTTTCCCTGTTATCTGAAATGCCGACACCTGCCTGCCTGATCAACACTGCCAGAGCCGAGGTGATCAATGAGCAGGACTTGCTTAAAATGTTTCAGGAACGGAAAGATTTTGCTTATATTTCCGATGTTGAACCTACCAATAAAGCTGAAATTGAAGCTGGTTTTAAAGGCCGGTTCTTCTGTACTCCCAAGAAAATGGGGGCCCAGACCCAAGAGGCAAACATCAATGCCGGTATCGCCGCAGCAAAACAAATTGTCAATTTTATCAAGCACGGAGATAAAACCTTTCAGGTTAATAAATAATTAGCGGTTCATACGATACTTTCTTTTGACTAATTGATCATTAAAGAATCTATTCCAATGGAAAACGAACACGAAAGACCCACTACTTTCTTCAGGTTTGAAGACCTAAGAATTTATCACAAAGCTCTTGATTACATCGACTGGGTATATCTGGAAGCAAAGAATACTGCAACCGATCCCTTCATGAAATCTTTTTTCGATCGGTTCATCTCCTCTGCCAACGGTATCGCCCTTAATATTGCCGAGGGTTCATCGAGAAATAAAAGTCAGTTCGTCTATTACTTGAAAATGGCAAAAAGTTCGGTCAGGGAATGTGTCGTTTTATCTACGATCGCCAAAAGCCGCTCATTTATGTCTGCAGCCGCCTTTGATGATTCAAAAAATTACCTGATGGAAATGACTAAAATGATCGGAGCTTTGATCGGATCATTGCAACGTAGCGTTAAACCCGGGGAACAAGAAGAAGATGATGACTTATAACTTTCCTGAGTTTATATCATCTGCCTCCAGATCATGATTTATAATTAGTATCTGGTTGAGTTTTCCACAGAGGATGGTTTTACACTATTGTTTTTTCATCTTTCATTATTGATTTTTCATTATTAATTTAATCATTTACTATTATTTAACATATTATGGCTATTTTAAAACCTTTTAAGGGACTGAGGCCGCCAAAAGAAATCGTGAGCAAACTCGCCTCAAGGCCCTATGATGTATTAAACTCTCAGGAAGCAAGGGAGGAAGCAAAAGGAAATGAGTATTCGCTCCTTCACATCATTAAACCTGAAATCGACCTGCCACCTCAAACCGATGTACATGCTCAGGCCGTCTATGATAAAGCTAAAGAAAATTTTGAGCTTTTCAGAAAAAGAGGTTGGTTACAACCTGATAAGAAAGATCTGCTTTATATCTATGCACAGACTATGAACGGGAAAACTCAATACGGAATTGTTGGCTGTGCCGGAGTTGATGATTACATGAAAGGCATCATTAAAAAGCATGAGCTCACCCGGAAAGATAAAGAAGAAGACCGGATGAAACATGTCCGCATCACCAACGCCAATATGGAACCTGTGTTCTTTACATATCCCGCGGTTCCTGCAATCGACAAAATTATTGCTGATTTTATTAAAGCCCATCAACCTGAGTATGATTTCGTAGCGCCTGATGGAGTAGGACATCATTTCTGGGTAATAGAAAACGAATCAATCATCCACCAGATTACTGAACTTTTTAAGGCAGTTCCTTATACTTACGTAGCTGACGGTCATCATCGTACTGCTGCCGCTGCCCTGGTCGGAAATGAGAAGAAGCTGAACAATCCGCACCACACGGGGAAAGAAGAATATAACTATTTCCTGGCAGTTCATTTTCCCGATAACCAATTATCCATTATCGATTATAACCGTGTTGTAAAGGACCTGAATGGATTATCTAACGGCGACTTCCTGAAATCACTGGAAATGCATTTTACCGTCAAAAAGATGGGTCCGGGTACCTTTAAACCTGAACGTTTGCATAATTTCGGATTATATATAGATGGCAACTGGTATTCCATGACAGCCAAACCTGGGACTTACAATGATGATGATCCCATTGGGGTGCTGGATGTGACAATCCTTTCCAAACTTGTTTTAGATGATATTCTGGGCGTAAAAGATCTCAGGACTTCCGACCGGATTGATTTTGTGGGTGGTATAAGGGGATTGGGTGAACTTAAAAAAAGGGTGGATAGCGGCGAGATGAAAGCGGCATTTGCCCTTTATCCTGTTTCGATGAAACAACTGATCAACATTGCAGATTCAGGAAATATCATGCCTCCGAAAACCACCTGGTTTGAACCAAAATTACGTTCGGGGTTAGTCGTACATTCGCTTGAATAATATTTCTGATCTGAAAAAAGAGGGCGTCTTAAAATCAGGGACACCCTCTTTTTTTTCATACCAAGATTATTTATTCATATAATCGCTAAATACTGTCTGAAGGTATGCTTTCCCTTCCTGACGAATAGTGTCATTCAATTTCGGATCGGTCCACCAATAATAAAAATCAGGACCTTTTTCATAGGTGAAATAACCGTTGGGACGGATCCAGCCAACACCATCTTCGGTCGAATAATAGGCAAATTCAGGCGTATGGGGATTCATCAGGTTTTTACTGTACCGGAATTCTTTTGCCGGTATATCCAATTGGGTTAACAAAGTAGCTACAATATCATGTTGGTTCCCCAATTTATGTATCGTTGTTCCCCGAAATCCCTCCCTGATAGCCGGACCGTAGAAAAGAAGCGGGACCTTGTGGTATTCCCTCGATTCAGGATGCCAGTTCCGGTAAGAATTATGACTGTGATCGGCTACAAGAATAAATAAGGTACTGTCAAACCAAGGTTGGTTTCTCGCCGCGGCAAAAAAATCACCCAGGCAATGATCAGTGTACCAGGCTGCATTGATATATTCATGTTCATTATCACCCCATTTCAACGGCTTTTCATGAGGCTGGTCCCAGGGTGAATGTGTGCTAAGGGTAAACAAGGCAGCAAAAAAAGGTGTCTTTTTAGTTTTCAGGTCATTGACCAGATAATTCAGGGTAAATTGATCATGAATCCCCAGTTTCCCACGGGGTAAATTTTTGGGGAAATCGGATCCCTCCGTGATCTGGTCAAAGCCATTATAGATGATATAACCCTTGATATTTCCATAAATCAGCTGCCCTCCAAAATAGAAAGAAGTGTTATACCCATTTTTTTTCAGATCAAGGACCATGCTTGGCAATTTGACAAATTTGTCGGGTTGTACCGTTATCGAACTTACCGGATGAGCCGGAAATCCTCCAAAAATTGAAGCCATCCCCTGCTCTGAACGGGAACCGGAAGCATAGATTTGATCAAATAAAATACCCTGCCGCTGCAACTTTTTAAACTCTGGCGTAATCCCAGGTTCTCCGCCAAGATCCTCTATCAAATCGGCTGACCAACTTTCCAGAATAATAAATACGATATTGGGATGCCTCGTATTCAGAACCCGAAGGGTTGTATCCACGGGCGTTTTATAAATATCGGACATGATCTGGTCAGCCACTTTTTGATCCATAAAAACATACGGATCGTGATTGAAGTTCTGTAAATTCTCGAAAATACTGATATATAAATTGAAGGCGTTATTTACCGCCGCGATGTTGAGAATAGTATGATTCGAATAATAGGATTCACTTTGATTGATCGGGATCTGTTGAATTCCCCCACGCATACCAATAAATAAAAAAACCGGTGTAAGTAAGGTAAGTGCAACCGAAAACCAGATATTTCTCCGGATATCAATAAGATCCCGATAGAAAAATTTCAGATAAAGGATTATCCCGGGAGTTGCCATCAGGAAAAAAAGAAAAACCAGAAGAAAGAAAGTCCCGGTCTCGGCCGAATTGTATATTTCACTGGGATGGCTGAGGTATTTGATCACTTTATAGGTAAGCTTTGTTTTCCATTCAGCATATATGCCCATCTCCCCTGCCGTTGAAAGGGAATAGACAACGATCAGGATACTGGTATAGATTTTATTGATCCAATTAAACCAACGGGGGCTCCAGAGCGACTGAATGATAAGCAACAGAAAGGGAATGAGCAAAAAATAGCATGAGGTGGCCAAATCCAGCTTGAAGGAATGGTAAAAAACACCTAATACTTCTAAAAAACTAATCTTTTCAATCCTGATGATGGTCAGATGATAAAGGACAAAAATCAGGCGTGTAAAATTGAAAAAGAGAATCCAGAAGACCAGCTGACGGACAAAACTGTAGATGATTTTTCTCATAATCTGTGAAAGTGCAAAGGTACGCTGAAGATAATTAACCTCAAATTTGTATTTTTGTACCATAAAGAAAAGTTGTTTTGGGCTTTGCTGAAAATATGGCAGGATTGCGAAAAACGATACCCGAAAGTATCCGTATTGTCGCCGTTTCTAAAACCCTGCCTTCCGATGCCATTTTGAGCGCCTATCAGGGAGGTTACCGGATTTTCGGTGAAAACAAAGCAATGGAATTAGCTGAAAAGCATCAGCAACTCCCTTCAGATATCGAGTGGCATTTCATCGGCCATCTTCAGACGAATAAGGTTAAAAACATAGCCTCTTTTGTAACCCTCATTCATAGTGTTGACAGTCCGCATCTTCTTCAGGAGATCAACAAGGAAGCGCTTAAAAACGATAGGAACATCAACTGCCTGTTACAGTTCCACATTGCATCAGAAGAGACCAAATTCGGACTTAATATGGAGGAAGCCTCCGATATGCTCCGGGCAGGAATTCATAAATCCTGTATGAATGTTCATATTATCGGTGTTATGGGAATGGCCAGTTTTACTGAAGATAGCTCATTAATCCGGAAAGAGTTTAAAATGCTCCATCAATATTTTACCTGCCTCAAAACAGAGTTCTTCTCAAACGAAATGGCCTTCAAAGAAATTTCGATGGGCATGTCAGGTGATTATCAGATAGCCATTGAAGAAGGTAGTACCATGGTCAGGATCGGTACCTTATTATTTGGGAACAGATTAAACCACTGATCAGGGTTTGTCAGCATACCAATAGGAGGTCTCGCGGATGACCGGTTTTGCTAATGCTTTCACGAACCGGTCCTTACCAGACAGATCCTGGATCAATTCAATTTTTGTAAAACCGAGTCCTGAAAAAACGCTCATGACCTCTTTGCCAAAAGACTCGTTGATTTCCACATACAAGTTCCCCGGACGAATCAGATGTTCAGCAGCAAAACGCCCGATGGCTTCATAGTATAATAAAGGTTTATCGTCCGGAACAAACAAAGCCCCAGAGGGTTCGAACATCACGACGTTCCGGTGCATGACTTTTTTTTCATGTTCCCTAATATATGGCGGATTGCTTACTATCAAGTCATAATAACCAAGTCGCTCCCACCCTTCCGGATTGAGGATGTCAGAATGTATCAACCGGATGGCCAAGCCTGTATGTTGTGCATTTTCTTCAGCAATTGATAAAGCCCGCTCTGAATTGTCGATCCCGGTCACTTTTGAATAGGGAAATTTTTTTTTCAGATCGATGGCTATGCAACCCGATCCTGTGCCAATGTCCAAAATGGAAAAATCAAGATATTGGTCCTGAATATTATCTGATTGGATAAAACGACTTAGCTCTTCCGTTTCAGGTCGGGGGATCAGGACATCCGGCGTTACTTTTAAGGTCAACTCATTAAAAAAGGCTTTATGTAATATATATTGTACTGGTTTTCCTTTACAGAGCATCACTAATGCAGCCCTGAAGCGTTCAGCAACGGGAGGCTCCAACTGCCTGTCAAACGCCATGTGGACTTCTGATTTGGGCCAATTGATATATTCTTCAAAAAGAAAATAAAGGATTGACATAATCTCTTTTTGGGGATAGAGGCCTGCAAGGGTAATTTTAAAATCCCTCACAATATTTTTAACGTATTCCGGCTTTATTCCCATGAAGCGAAATTAAAAAAAAGTAATTTAGCCGGGATGGAAGTTTTATCAGATACTTTTCTTTCTGTTCATGGGGAATCGCAGGGCATATACCGCGAAAAAGCGAGTAAGTTCCTGGCATTTGCCATTCCAGTCATAAATGAAGCTGAGGTTAAACAAACCCTTGACCGGTTGCGGAAAGAACATCACGGAGCTAACCATTTCTGCTATGCTTACAGGTTGGGATTTGATAAGACGCACTACCGCATGAATGACGATGGTGAGCCATCCGGTTCAGCCGGAAAACCGATATACGGACAACTTCTTTCTTTCGATCTTTCGGATGTTCTTGTGGTAGTGGTCCGGTATTTCGGAGGGACCAAGTTGGGGATCCCCGGGCTCATCAATGCATACAGGACTGCGACAAGGGAATCGTTAAGCAAAGCCAGGATCATCGAAAAAACTGTCACTGTCAGGATACAAGTCAGTTTCAACTATCCAGTCATGAATGATATCATGCGGATCATGAAGGAAAAGGATTGTCAGATCCTGAAACAAACTTATGACGAACAGTGTAAAATAGATTTTTCCGTCCGGAAAAGCAAGGAAAAAAATACGCTGGAAAAAATTCACAATCTAAACAATCCCCACATATTTATCCAGGTTCATGATATGGATTAACTTATGACCGATAATCAGTCTTGATAGAAATAGATTGCATCCATCTATTTATAATACATTGTAATGTAATGATATAAAAATTTAGAATGATTATAAACTCGAATGGATTTCGGTCAGTGGTCCAAACCAAATTACTGATGGAAAGCGACATGACTTTTTCCATCTTGAAATAGATGAAAAAAAATCTGGAGTTCTAAAACTTTTTTTTAATAAATCAAGTCTAAAATATTTTTTTTATAAACTTTTTTTACCAAAATTTGTTAATTAAATAGAACTTTCGAACATCTGTTGATTTTGGCTTGCGGACAAAATCTAATTTATTGATGTTTAGCTATATAAGAAAGAAAAGAAATCAAATAATTCAAGGTCATTGAATTAATGGAAAAATACGCAGTCGAAATTTGGGAAAATTGCCTCAAAGTCATAAAAGATAATATCAATTATCAGAGTTTTAAAACCTGGTTCATACCGATAAAAGCGATCAAGCTAAAGGATCAGGTTTTGACCATACAGGTTCCCAGTCAGTTTTTCTATGAATGGTTAGAAGAACATTATATCGGGTTACTGAAAAAGACAATCAAGAAAGAGCTTGGAAATGATGGCCGGTTAGAATACAGCATCATTGTTGATAATTCAGATCAGGATCCGGGCCCTTATACTATTAATATACCTACAGGTGAAAGAAAAGCAACTGCAAACCCTTCTGTTTCCATGCCGATCGATCTGAATAAAGGGACCTCGAAGGAAATCCCGAACCCCTTTATTATCCCCGGACTGAAGAAAATCAAAGTAAACTCCCAGTTGATCGAGAGCTATTCCTTTGACAATTTCATTGAGGGGGATTGTAACAGGCTTGCCAGATCAGCGGGATATGCGGTAGCCAATAACCCGGGTAAAACGGCGTTCAATCCTTTACTTGTATATAGCAATACCGGTCTGGGGAAGACTCATCTTGCCCATGCCATTGGGCTGCAGGTAAAAACAAATTTTCCTGACAAGACAGTTTTATATGTTACGGCAGACCAGTTCATCAATCAGTTTATCGATTCCGTAAAAAACAACAACCAAAACGACTTTATCCATTTTTATCAGATCATCGATGTTTTAATCATTGATGACATTTACCATCTTGCCGGAAAGGAAAAAACGCAGGATGTCTTTTTCCATATTTTTAACTACCTTCATCAGAAAAGCAATCAGATCATCCTTACTTCCGACAAGGCCCCTGTGGAAATGAAAGGCATTGAACCAAGGCTCCTATCACGGTTTAAATGGGGCCTCTCTGCTGACCTTCAGGTCCCAGACCTGGAAACAAGAATTGCCATTCTTCATAAAAAATTATACAATGACGGCATTCAGATTCCGCCGGAAGTAGTTGAATATTTAGCCTATAGCATTAATTCCAATATCCGTGAGCTGGAAGGCGCTTACATCTCCCTCCTGGCCCAATCATCGCTCAATAAAAAGACAATTACACTCGAACTTGCCAAACAAATGATCGACAAGTTTGTCAAAAACACTTCCAGGGAAATTTCTATCGACTATATTCAAAAAGTGGTTTGTGATTATTTTAATATTCCGGTTGAAATGATCCATTCGAAAACCCGGAAGCGTGAAATTGTCCAGGCGCGTCAACTTTCTATGTACTTTTCTAAAAAACATACCAAAGCATCCCTGGCCAGTATTGGATTGCATTGTGGTAATAAAGACCATGCCACCGTGCTTCATGCATGCCGTACGGTGAACAACCTGGTCGAGACCGATAAGCAATTCAGACAATTTGTCGAGGAACTCGATAAACGGATTAAACTTTAATATACTGTCACCAGCATTGAAGAAAATCCTCTTTCTATATACCGGTAGCATTTGCCGGTTCCCCTTGCTGAAGATATTTTCCGATCAAAACTCAAGAATGTTCTGTATAAGGATGGACCATGACACATAAAGTCATTCATAAACCTGATCCAAAGGATATTCTTGAGGCGGCTGACCGGATAAAAGGATTTGTCAACCATACTCCCGTCATGTCATCCCGGTTTATCAACGGGATTGTAAATGCCCATGTTTTCTTTAAATGTGAAAATTTTCAAAAGGTTGGGGCTTTTAAGGCAAGGGGAGCTATCAATGCTGTCCTATCAATGGCCTCTGATCAGAAGGCCTGTGGAGTAGCGACCCATTCATCGGGCAACCATGCCCAGGCGCTTTCCTTTGCCGCATCGGGGATCAATGTTCCGGCTTATGTTGTCATGCCATCCAATTCCTCACGGGTTAAGGTTGACGCCGTTAAAGGATATGGAGGAAAAATCACTTTTTGTGAACCAACCCTCGAAGCGCGGGAAGAAACCCTCAGGCAGGTAATCCGGGAAACAGGAGCGACTGAGATCCATCCCTATAACAATCTCCGGATCATCGCAGGCCAGGCCACTGCCGCACTGGAACTCATTCATGAAATCAACGACCTGGATATGATCTTTGCTCCGGTCGGAGGTGGTGGCCTGCTCAGCGGAACTGCTCTCGCAACTCATTATTTCCATACGGAAGCGCAAGTTATCGGGGCAGAACCAGACCAGGCCAACGATGCCTATTTGTCGTTTACCCAAAAACGTTTCATCCCTTCTGTAAACCCTGTTACCATTGCAGACGGACTTAGAACTTCATTGGGGCCCATTACCTTCCCCATTATTCTGGACCACGTTCACTCCATCGTAACAGTAAGCGAAGAGAGTATTGTGAACGCGATGAGAATGATTTGGGAAAGAATGAAAATTATCATCGAGCCTTCATCTGCTGTTCCGGTTGCAGCCCTTTTAAAAAAAACCATCGACTACAAAGGAAAACGCATCGGTGTAATCCTTTCGGGTGGCAATGTTGATCTCGATCAGTTACCATGGAAAAAATTCTGACAAGCGGTACGCTATATTTGATACCGACCCCGATAGCTGAGGGCCCGGTTGATCTTGTTTTACCCATCGGCACATTGAACGTAATCAGGCAACTCGAATTTTTTATCGTTGAAGAGATCAGGACTGCCAGGCGATTCCTGAAATCAGCGAATATCAACAGGAAGATAGATGATCTTACTTTTTTTATTTTCAATGAACATTCCAGTTACCTTGACGCGGAGGCCTTTTTATCTCCTGCCCTGAAAGGAAAGGATATAGGCCTCCTATCAGAAGCCGGACTGCCCTGTATTGCAGATCCGGGATCTGAAGTTGTCAGGCAGGCACATATACTTAATATCCAGGTTGTTCCTTTAACCGGTCCTTCATCATTGATGCTTGCCCTCATGGCCTCAGGCTTTAATGGTCAGAATTTTGTTTTTAACGGATATTTACCAACCGACCACCAGCTTCTAATCCGCCGGATTAAGGAAATGGAAAAAACGATCCATGAGAAACAGCAGACCCAACTCTTTATCGAAGCCCCATACCGGAACATAAAGCTGTTCAAAGCCTTGATCGATGCCTGTCATGACGACACATTACTTTGCCTGGCAGTCAATGTAACTGGGGCAAAGGGAACTGTGAAAACAAAAAGAATCAGTGCGTGGAAAAACACTACTCCTGAAATCCATAAAGTTCCGACCCTGTTTTTACTTTACGCTGATTTCAGGTAAAAGATTTTATTTTAAGGAAGTTGTAACAATAGTAAATGAAAAGCGTCTGAATACTTTTATAATATCTACCCCAACCTGAATCATATTGGAAACTGTATTATCCATCAACCAGATTTCTAAACAGTACGGAAAAATCCAAGCTGTTAATGAACTTTCGCTGGAAGTGACCAAGGGACAAATTTTTGGGATCCTGGGTCCAAACGGAAGTGGTAAAACCACTACTTTAAGCATCATCCTTGACCTGATTAAAGCTGATCAGGGTAGTTATGAATGGTTTGGGGAGACTCCGGACAAGGAATCAAGGAAACGAATCGGTTCCGTGATAGAAAGCCCAAACTTCTACCCTTACCTCAATCCCACTGTCAATCTGCAGTTAGTTGCTGATATCAAAGATTTCGGGTACGATGATATCGACCGTGTCCTTCAGTTAACCGGACTTGATGAAAGAAAAAAATCGAAATTCCGGACTTTTTCTTTTGGGATGAAACAACGTTTGGCTATTGCTTCTGCCCTCTTAGGGAAACCGGAGGTACTGATCCTTGATGAACCTACCAATGGGTTGGATCCACAGGGGATCGCCCACATCCGCGAACTGATCCTGGAAGTTGCCCACCAGGGAACAACCATCATTATGGCATCACACCTGCTGGATGAAGTCCAAAAAATTTGTAACCATGTTGCTGTTTTGCATAAGGGCAAAAAACTATTCGACGGTAAAGTAAGCGAAGTCCTTGCCATCTCGGATTCGTTTGAATTAGGAAGCGCTGATCCGGAGTCCTTGGCAAGCGCCGTTAAATTACATCCGGCGTATCAATCCCACAAATCCAACGCGGATACAATTCAGGTTTTTTTCAAAGAAAAAGTTAAACCTGGAGAATTAAATGCTTTTCTCTTTGAGCGCGGGGTTATCCTCAGCCATCTTTCTGAGCGCAAACGGACCCTTGAACAACATTTCCTGGAACTCTTACAAAACAACCAATGATCAAGCTTCTCAAAATCGAATTAAAAAAAATCAGGACGTATAAAATTTTCTGGATCCTGGCCGGACTCTATTTTATTTTTCTTGTGCTTGGTATTTTAATGGCTGAGTTCATGATCAACAATATGGTTGATAATATGAATAAGCATCTGCCTATTCCAGCCCCACACATGAACATTTACTTTTTCCCGGAAGTATGGCAGAACATGGCATTTTTCGCCACCATACGATACGTCCTTATTTTTCCGGCCATCATTATCATGATCCTGATCACCAATGAATTTACCTTTAAAACAATCCGTCAGAATGTGGTCAACGGTTTGAGCAAATCTGAATTTATCCTATCCAAGTTATATATTATATTGTTGATATCAGTCATCACCACCGTCTTCTTTGCCCTGAGCACATTCATTATCGGAATCGCACATACCAGCGAGGTCACATGGGGAATGATATTCGACAAAATTTCGTTTGTGATCGGTTTTTTCATCACCATTTTAACTTTTCAGATTTATGCCTTTTTCTTTGGATTTATGTGCCGCAATACAGGTCTGGCCATTGCTCTTTTCACCCTTTATACCTTTATCATTGAGCCTATTCTTTATTATTTTCTGAAAAGTCCGTTGGTTTTTAAAAATGGCATTTCAACTTATCTTCCCGTAAATGCGGTTTTTCGAGTTACTGAATATCCCACCATTCCGGTATTGAAAAAAATGATGGGCCTGAACCTTCAGGAGAGCATTTCCTGGGGTGGATGCGCTTTGCCGCTGCTTTATTCAGCAATCATGATCGGGATTGTCTTTTGGACTTTGAAGAAAAGGGATTTATGAATTTTACATTCCTTCTCTTTTGCGGATGACCCATTCCATGGTTAAAAGTGTCGCGATGAGGATAAAAAGCCATGGGGATCCGATGAGGTCTGTAAATCTTTTTTCATAGATCGATACGGTTTTAAAATCATCCCGGTGGATGATTTTATTAACAAGGGAATCCATCTGGTTTGGATAAACCACTTCGCCATCATGGGCTTTTGATATCCTATATAAGAGCTGGTGATCGGCAACCAGGTTGAAATACTCATTGTTGACCGGTTCAATGAAGAATTTGCCATTTTGTTGGTAACGGGTATTTCCAACTCTCGTTGTTGCTGCAAAAGAATAGCTTCCAGCAGGTAAAATGCCAATATTCAAGAAATAGGCATGATTCGTTCTGTTGAATATAAATGGGTACTTTTTATTTTCAGAATCTGTTATGGTTATATCTACTTCCGGATCATTGATCAATTCATAGCTTGAATTATAAACTTCCGCTTCAATTTCAACAGGGTCATTTTCATCGTAACGGTTTTCGATCTTTATCCGGAAGAAACTTTTATCTTCTTTCACAGCCAGATAATGTACCATCTTATTGATCAGCCTATCGAAAGCGTCCGTGTTCTTTTCCTGGATATAGTTGGCTATTCTCCAACGCCAAAGATTTTCTCCTGTGACCACGCCGACTTTTCTGTCCTGAGTTGAAAGGAAGATGGCCAACGGGTTTGAGGTAGTTACCGAGCCTGATCTCTGATAAAAAAGGACTTCAGCCATGGGCCCAGATTGATATACCCCGAATGGCGATTGTAGCGGAGGAAAACTGCTGAAAAGGGCCGGATCGTCTTTTTCCAGGGTAAACAAAGGGAAATCTTTGTTCGTTGTCGCTTGAACCTCAGTAAAATTGCCTGGTTTAGAAGTAATTATCAGTCCCGTTTTCAAATTATTAAAAGCATTCAGATCAGATTGGGAGCCCAGGACAAAAAACATAGAGGTTTTTGTTTTCATCAGCTCATTCAGGTTAGCCAGGCCTGAAATAGCAGGTAATTGGTATAAAATGATCAGATCGGATTTATCGGTCGTGGGATTAAAGTCATTGATTTTAACCTGCTTTACATCAAAACGAGAAGAGCCTTCCATAGCTTTTACCAGTGTAGTAATATCAGGGTGCGGGGCGTTATAAAGAATGGCAACTTTCTGCCGTGTATCCATAACCTCGACGAAAAAATCAACACGATTATTTTTGGTATTAGCTTCTCCTGCCAGCGGATCAATCTGTAACGTATATTTGAATACTCCAGACTGAGTAGTTTGTATTAAAAAAGTCGATTTATTCTGTGAACGCCCTTCTCTCGCCACTAATTCTTTGCTGGAGAGCAACTGAGCGCCTTGTTTAAGTTTTAGTGTGCTTTTGGCTCCTTGTAACTTATCCATCTCAGTGATCACCTCAACAGGAAACTGATCCCCTTTAAAAACCGTTTTACTGACAGTAATTTTCCGTATCAGGGCATCCTTTTTAACAGTAGTATCACCCAGGGCGATGGAAAAAACCGGAAAACTAATTTTTTGCGCAGCATAAAAAGGATCTATGCCTTTGTTATAAAGTCCATCGGAAGCAATGATAAGCACTCCTGTGTTTCGATTGGAAAACCGGTTTTCAACTTCCTCAAAAAAGGAAGCAATGTCAGTTTCTTTCTCCGAAAAGGTTCCCTTTACATTCATTGTAACCCTCTCGCCAAAAGAATAAGTTTTTACCTCACATTTTTTCTGTAATGCAGCAATTAAGCGGTTAATCTGGTCAAGATACCTGGTATGATAATAGGTTGAATCGCCTGATAAGCAAATGGAAGCAGAATTATCTACCCCGATTATCACGATGGGTTTTTCAATTGTTTTTATATTTCTTCTGATCAAGGGCGACAGAAGAAGGATGGCGATGATGGAGACAGTGATAAACCTGAAGGCCATCAGGATCCATATCAGGCGCGGGGCAGTTTTTCTTTTTTTATCGAAATAATAAAGAAAAAATGCATAAAGGGCCCCCGTCAGAAGGCATAGCAAAAGGTAACCGGAAGGGTATTCAAAAATGATTCCCAAGAATGAAGTATTTATCAGGTATGAAGGCCACCACAGACTGTAATGGCCTGACCTGTGATGTAAGAACTAAGGTCAGAAGCTAAAAATAGAGCGAGGTTAGCCACATCATCGGTTGTCCCCGGGCGTTTCATAGGTATATCCTGGATCCATTTATCGCGGAAATCCTGTGGTATTCTGGCGGTCATCTCAGTTTCAATGAAACCGGGCGCTATCGCATTGCACCGTATATTCCTGGAGCCCAGCTCCTGGGCCATGGATTTGGTAAATCCAATGATACCGGCTTTTGATGCCGCGTAATTCGATTGTCCGCTATTGCCTTCCACACCGACTACCGAACTCATGTTGATAATAGAGCCAAAGCGCTGTTTGATCATGACTTTTTGAATAGCTTTGGTCAGATTAAAGACCGACTTGAGATTGACATTAATAACCATATCCCAGTCAGATTCCGACATACGGAGCAGCAAATTATCCCGCGTGATTCCCGCGTTGTTAACCAGAATATCGATGGTTGGAAAATCCGCGGTAACCTGATTGATCAGCTCCTCACTTTGCAGAAAAGAGCTGGCATCGGATTTATAACCCTTGGCGTTTACCCCATATGATTTCAATTCCTGTTCCAGCGACATCGACTCTTCATTATAAACCAGGTCGGAGAATGCAATATCAGCGCCCTGTGATGCAAACTTGATGGCGATTGCTTTGCCAATTCCACGGTTTGCCCCGGTAATCAGGGCTGTTTTTCCTTCAAGTACTTTTTTAATCATTTTAGTTATTATTTTTTATAAAAGTAGAATTTCGTTTAAATCCAGCGAACAAGGTTAAAATCCTGTCTGTGGGGTAAAAGAGGGCTTTTCGGAAAGAGGCGAAAGATAAAATCGTGCACCCCAGCCTGGTTGATCGGGATATCACAGACAAAGGAAACAATATTTTTTTCTGTCCGGTCCATCGTCATCTCTTCGATAAAATCAGGTTCTTTGACCTCATCATTGATTTTCTTTCCAAAAAGTACTTCGATACCGATATCGGTGCCTGATAATTCATTCAGGTCAAGAACGACTTCAGCTTTGAAAGATTCACCTAATGATAGTGGCTTTTGGTTGGAGTCGGGGGTTTTAATGGAAAGTACCTCAATGCGGTCCCATCCCCTTATAACTTTTCTTTTCCAGCTGGCGATATGACGGGCCATCTCATAGTTCTTTCCCGTCATGATCCTGGTCCTCTTGAATAAAGGATTATAATATTGACGGAAATAATCATCCAACTGCCTTTTCATGGTAAAATGGGGAGCAATTTCAGAAATGGTATTTTTAATATACGAAACCCATCTTTCAGGAATATTTCGTTCATTTATCTGATAAAACAAAGGGACGATCTGTTCTTCCAGCATGGCATATATCGTCTCAGCATCCAGCTCATCCTGGAAAACAGGGTTATCATAGGTAGCTGTTTCCTGAATAGCCCATCCTGCTTTTGGCTGGTATCCTTCAGCCCACCAGCCGTCCAGAACACTGAAATTGATCACACCGTTCATGACGGCCTTCTCGCCGCTGGTCCCGGAAGCTTCAAGGGGCCGGGTCGGGGTGTTTAACCAGATATCAACTCCTTTGATCAGGTATTTGGCTAATTCCATATCATAGTTTTCGACGAACAGGATCTTGCCAAGGAATTCCGGCATCCTTGAAATTTCGAAAATCCGTTTAATCAGGTCCTGACCCGCTTTATCATGAGGATGGGCCTTACCTGCAAAAATGAATTGGACTGGTTTTTCTTTATTGTTAATGATTTTCGATAACCTGTCGAGGTTACTGAAAAGCAGGTGTGCCCTTTTATAAGTTGCAAACCGACGGGCGAAACCAATAATCAACGCTTCAGGTTTGGCAGCTTCCCTGATCTTAAAGATAAGTTTAGGGTTCTCATGGCGTAAAGTCATATCGCTGTACAATCTTTGCAGTAAATATTCCGCCATCTGGGCTTTCTGCCTAAGCTTGGTTTTCCATATTGTTTCATTATCAACATGTTGGATCTTGCTCCAATATTGAGGGTTGGACTGATCTTCAAGAAAACCCTCCCCGAATTCCTTGCTGTAAAGTTGCTGCCATGATTTTGCCGTCCAAGTGGGGTAATGTACGCCATTTGTGACATACCCGATATGTAATTCCTTGGGGTAATAACCAGGGTAAAGTTTACAGAACATCTCCCGCGTCACCCTGCCATGGATTCTGCTAACGCCGTTGATCTCCTGAGATAGCTTGGCCGCAAGTACACTCATTGAAAATACTTCGGCAGGATCATCGTCAACCATCCTTCCGAGATTCATGAATTGTGTCCATTTCAGCGTTAAATGGTCAGGATAATGAGAGAGATAACGGCGCAGGATATCTTCAGGAAAAGTATCATGACCGGCAGGAACAGGCGTATGTGTCGTAAATAGGGTTGAAGAACGTACAACTTCCATAGCCTGAGGAAACGTGAGTTTTTCATTCTGGATCAGTTTACGCAACCGCTCCAGCCCAATAAAGGCAGAATGGCCTTCATTGCTGTGATAGAGATCGGGTTTTATATTCATGGAATCCAGCATACGGATGCCGCCAAGCCCCAATAAAAGTTCCTGACAAAGTCTGTTCTCAAGATCCCCGCCATAGAGTTGATGGGTGATTTTCCGGTCATTTTCCTCATTTTCATCAATATCTGTATCCATCAAAAACAAGGGGACCCGTCCCACATCGCATCTCCACACCTTGGCATAGAGTGTTCGGCCAGGTAATGCAATGCTAACCTTCAACCAGTTACCCTGATCATCGCGGATCGGTAACAGCGGCAGATGGGTGAATTTCTGGGGCGTAAAACTCGCAATCTGATCCCCGAAAATAGAGAGGGATTGTTTAAAATATCCATACCGGTAAAGAAGGCCAATACCCACAATATTGACATTCGAATCACTGGCTTCTTTAAGGTAATCACCAGCAAGCATACCCAGGCCTCCTGAAAATATTTTCAGGGTATCGTGTAGCCCATATTCCATACTGAAATAAGCAACCATCTCACGGGGCTTATCTGTATCTTTTGCCATGTAAGCATCAAACTTTGCTGTGACTTTATTCAGTTTCCCAACAAACTTTTCATTGTTGCTTAAATCCTGAAGTTCTTGAAAAGAGAGGGATTCAATCAATGCAATGGGGTTGAATTTCAATTCATCCCATCGCTTTTTATTGATCATTTCAAAAAGTTCAGATGCCTCATAATTCCAGGACCACCATAGGTTTTTTGCCAATCTTTCAAGGCTGGCCAGGTTTTCCGGAATACTTTGGAGAATAAGTACTTTCTTCCAATCCGGTTTAATGTTTATCGGATTTTTTGAGGATTGAGTTAAAATCTGAGGTTGTTTGCCGGCATAGGTTTCAGCCCTTGATTCTGTGATTTCCAATGTGTCAGAATAGGCTTCTTTATAGTTTTCGATGAGATTATCCCAAAGGACAGACCTGGAAATTTCGTAAGCTTTAATCCTGACTTTTATTATTTCCTTCTCTGTTTTGGCGCTGCAATTGATTATTGTCCTTACTATCTCATCAACTATTTCCTTATCATTATCATCATTTCTATCTAGAACCGTCGTACAATCTTTCACGGAAGGGAACAGTGTTTTGATCCATTGACCGAACCCGGATAAGGAAGTAGTAATAGTAGGTATATGAAAAGCAAGGCTTTCGAGGGCAGCATAGCCCCATGGTTCATAGTATGACGGAAAAACGGTTCCGTCGAAACCGATCAGTAAATCATAATACTTCAGGTTAAATATTCCATCTGCTCCATTCAACGTTACAGGGGCATAAATAAGTTTAACCTTGTCTTCCGGTCTGTTCAGAAGCCCATTGGCTTTTATCCTTTTCAGGATTAAATCGTTTTCAGGCTCGGATAATATATGGGTCAGGCAATCTTCTGATTGTACAGAAACCTGATCAGGGTTAGACAGTCTATCAAGTAAATCTTTCCTGGGGCCCGTTTGAGCAGTTGGGAATGCGATGACAGCGATGACGTTTAATTGGAGTTTCGGATGTTTGTTCAAGGCGCCCAGGGCATCAATAAACAAGTCAACTCCCTTGTTATGAAACTCATATCGACCGCTGTTGAAAATCAGGATACTGTTGTGTGGTAAAGCCAGGCCGGTCATGGCTTTTGCAACCTGGAAAACTTTATCCCTTGCCTGGTCCCGTTTCCTTGAATATTCTTCTTTCATGGGCACAAAGGAATTGTTAAACCCGTCTGGGGTCAACATATCCACATCCTTATCCAGAAACCGGGAACATTCGTTAGCAATCAATTGGCTGACAGTTGTAAAGTAATCAGATTCATGAGCGGCCAGCTTTTCAAGGGAATACTTGGCCATTACATTGAACTGTTTGGCAATGGTTTCGGCATTGTAATTTTCGAAATTTTTGTACAGTGGAAGGCCATTGCCGGCAATGGACCGTCCAACAACAGTGCCATGGGTAGTGAAAACCGTTCCGATCTGGGGTATCCTTTCTTTGAGATATAAAATACCCGTCCCTGTCAACCATTCATGGAATTGGGCAATGATTTTGTCCAGATGTGAAATGTTAAAATTATAAAAGCTTTCAATAACCTTACCAACAGCAAAACCAAAAAGGGCAGGTTCAACGTAGTTCCAGTCACCGCTCAGTGAATCAAGTTTGTAACGTTCCCAAAAATGGGCAAATATTTTATCTTTATCCGAAAAATAGGGTGTAAAATCAATCAGTACAACTACGGGACGACCCGGGATATTCCATCTGCCCAGTTTTATCCTAAGGCCTTCACTTTCGGCCTTTTCACGCCATGATTTATAGAGGAACCGGTCCTCCATAAACTCCGGATTCTGATGGGTCTCTTTCCAGACATCAGGCCCAAAAAGTATATAATTATCTTTATATTCTTCGGTAAGCAGGTGAGCTTTGGTTGAAATGACGGTATGGATCCCACCGACCTTATTGCAAACTTCCCAACTG
>JALNWE010000036.1 GCA_023231065.1 Bacteroidales bacterium | reverse complement strand
TACGTACGCAATGACCGGGAGATTTGGAATATGATTATCATGGGGATCAGGTACCTTGACAGTGAACTTTTGAAAGATTTTGAAACCCTTAATAAATTTAATAAAAATTCACTCGGCGAAAATCATCTGACGGCGAATCAGATCCAATACCTGTATGCCCGGAGCTATTTCATGATCGGACCGGGACCCCTTATCCCGGAAGCGGGAACAAAAAGCAGGGAAGCTTTTGAATATTATAAAAAACAAGCCGAAAAGTACTGGGCCCAGAACGACCATTATCTTCAGGGTATGATTGCCCTGGCCCTGAACCGCCTGGGAAATAAAGAAATTCCAGCGCTTATCCTGAAATCACTTTCTGAAAAAGCCCTGCATTCGGAGGAGATGGGTATGTACTGGGCACAAAACCGTGGATTGTACTGGTTTCAGGCTCCCATTGAAAGCCAGGCCCTGATGATCGAGGCATTCGATGAAATATCACAAAATGAGCAGGCGGTCGATGACCTGAAACTCTGGCTACTGAAGCAAAAGCAAACACAGGCCTGGGAAAATCCCCGTGCCACCAGTGAAGCATGTTATGCTCTTTTACTCCGGGGAACTGATCTCCTATCGGAAGATCCTGATGTGAAGATCCAGATCGGTAAAGAAAAAATCAATCCTGCTAAATTAATGGACAACAGTAAAGAAGCCGGAACAGGCTATTTTCAGTTATCCTGGCAGGGAAATGAAATAACTCCAGACATGGGAAATATCCGGATTTCAAAATCCGGAAAGGACGCCGCCTGGGGCGCTTTATACTGGCAGTATTTCGAAAATCTCGATAAAATAACTGTCGCATCAATGACCATGAAACTTGAAAAACAACTTTTCGTCGAGCGAAATACTACCTCAGGTCCCGTCCTGGACAAAATTGAAAATGAAAAATCTGTAATGAAAAGTGGTCCTTCAGATAAAAATGATTCAGGAATACTAAAGATCGGGGATATTGTTGTCGTACGCATCATCCTTTCCGTGGACCGTGACCTTGAATTTGTCCACATGAAAGACATGCGCGCCAGCGGGTTAGAGCCCTGGTATCTGGCCCCATCTTCCAATCCGGATCCGGGATCAAAGATTCAGGATGCGGGATCGGGCTACCATTACCAGGGTGGTCTTGGTTATTATCAGGCTTCAACGGATGTGGCCACCAACTTTTTCTTTGATTATCTGCCGAAAGGAAGCTATATTTTTGAATATAAACTGAAGGCCAATGCGGCCGGGGAATATTCCAACGGGATTACCACGGTTCAGTGTCTGTATGCCCCCGAATTTTCAGCACATTCCCAAGGGTTCCGGATCCGAATAGGGAAATGATCCCGCAGATCGGTCCTGGTTTTTTTTCATCTTACTTTCTTCCTACCTTTGTGGCCTTAAAAATCATCAGCCAATGCTTCGAACACATACTTGCGGAGAACTCCGCATGGAAAATGCCGGTCAAACTGTCACCTTATGTGGATGGGTACAACGTGTCAGGGAAATGGGAGGATTAACATTTATAGATCTTCGCGACCGGTATGGTATTACCCAGTTGGTTTTCAATATGGAAATCAATCCTTCGCTATGCGAAGACGCCCGTCAGCTGGGCCGTGAATTTGTCCTCTCAGCAACAGGGAAAATTGCCGAACGCAGCAATAAAAATCCAAAAATGGAAACCGGTGATATTGAGATCCTTGTTGATCGGCTGACCATTCTCAATACATCAAAAATTCCACCCTTTACCATAGAAGATAATACAGATGGTGGCGAAGAGCTTAGGATGAAATATCGTTACCTCGATCTGCGACGGAATGTCAACAGGAAGAACCTGGAACTCCGTCACCGGATGGCCATCGAAACCAGAAATTACCTGAATAATGAAAAATTTCTGGAAATTGAAACCCCATACATGATCAAATCAACTCCTGAAGGCGCACGCGATTTCGTTGTCCCCTCCAGGATGAACCCGGGCCAGTTTTACGCCTTACCCCAGTCGCCGCAAACATTTAAACAACTTTTAATGGTGGCTGGTTTTGACCGGTATTATCAACTTGTACATTGTTTCCGTGATGAAGATCTTCGGGCCGACCGGCAACCTGAATTTACGCAGATCGACTGTGAAATGTCCTTCGTGACCCAGGAGGATATCCTGGAAACTTTCGAAGGACTGGCAAAACAACTTTTCCGGTCAATCCTGAAAATGGAAATGGAAAATTTTCCTCGCCTCACCTACGAAAATGCAATGCGGCTTTACGGATCTGACAAACCCGATCTTCGCTTTGGAATGCAATTCGTTGAATTGAACGATGTTACAAAAGGAAAAAGATTTCGGGTATTCGATGAGGCGGAACTGATAGCCGGGATCAATGTCCCGGGATGTGGGGAATACTCCCGCAAACAACTGGATGAATTAACCGATTTTGTTAAAAGGCCCCAGGTTGGCGCAACAGGACTGATATACATTCGTGTATCTCCCGAGGGGACATTGAGATCTTCAGTTGATAAATTTTTTACTGTGCCGGATCTTACAGCCATTATTTCGAAATTCAGCGCAAAACCTGGCGACCTGATCCTGATCCTGGCCGGAAAATGTCATAAGACAAGATCGGCTTTATGTGATCTGCGCCTCGAAATGGGAACCCGACTTGGCCTGCGCAAACCCGGTACTTTCAAACCGCTCTGGGTAATTGATTTTCCTCTTCTTGAATGGGATGAAGAAACCAATCGTTATTATGCAAAACATCATCCTTTTACGGCTCCTGTTCCAGGTGATATTACCCTGGTTGATCAATATCTTTCCGGAGATCAAAAGGCCGATCTCGAAAAAGTGCACGCCAATGCTTACGACCTCGTGATTAACGGAGTAGAGATCGGAGGCGGATCCATCCGGATTCATAATAAAGATTTGCAAAAGAAAATGCTTACCGTCCTCGGATTTTCAGATGAAGACGCAGCCAGCCAGTTTGGTTTCCTGATGAATGCTTTTGAATATGGAGCTCCACCTCATGGCGGTATTGCTTTCGGCTTCGATCGCTGGACTACTGTTTTTGCCGGCGCTGATTCAATCCGTGATTTTATTGCTTTTCCGAAAAACAACGCCGGCCGCGACGTTATGATCGACTCTCCGGCGCCCATTAAAGAAGAACAACTGAAAGAATTGAATATCAGGATAACCATCTAATTCGATAACTCCTTTTCAAAAGCTTTCCTGTCTTCTTTCGACAATGCCTTACAATCCAGCATCGATTCACGAAGATAGCGCGCAAACTCTTTGTTGAATTTTTCTGTTTTAGCTTTTTCCCCGTATTTTTTCTTGAATTCATCATACAGGATGGTCATCTCAATCTGATTGTTATGAACATCTTTCTGAAGTTTCCCTACCAATATTGAGTCACCGGGATTTGCAGCTCTCAGGCTGTTCATCGTTTCAATGCTTTTACACATGGCATCAGCAATGTTTTTCGCATCCTTTTTCAGCTCTTTATTGTCCCCTCCACAAGCGGAAAGAAACAGAAGAATAAAGAGGGTCAATATGGAATAAACGGATCTTTTACTCATTGGTTTTTTTTACAAAAATAAGGGTTTTTGTATGGAAAACAGTTAATTTTATCCACCTAAAAGATATCTATGCAAACCCTGCCTGAGTTTTTCGAATATTGTGTGGAAACTTTTTCGGAAAATATTTATTTATGGGAAAAGACCGGGGAGTATTACAAGGGAATTACCTACCGACAGACCAGGGACAAAGTTTATCAGCTGGCCGCCGGATTGATATCTCTTGGCGTAAGAAAAGGCGATAGGATTGCCCTGATTTCGGAAGGTAGAAACGACTGGGTGATCAGCGAACTGGCCATGTTCTATGCCGGGGCTGTTAACGTGCCACTTTCTGTTAAGCTATCTGAACCCGTTGAAATCCGGTTTCGGTTGAGCCATTCCGCGGTACGTTTTATTTTCACTTCCGGAAATCAGGTGAAAAAGATCAGGCTTGTTAAAAACGAACTTCCCCTTGTGGAAAAAATCATCCTGCTGGATAATGTCCCGCTTGAAACCGATAATGAAATTCTTTTCAACGACCTTCTTGTCAACGGACAGAATTTTCTTAAATCCGGGAAAGAAACATTGATTCAAAGGCAACAGTCGGTCCTCCCCGGCGATATCGCCAACATCTGCTATACTTCCGGTACCACGGCCGATCCGAAAGGGATCATGCTGACCCATGCCAATTATATTACCAATGTCAACCAGGGTTATTCCCTGTTTGATCTTGATAAAAATGACCGTACCCTGTTGGTCCTTCCATGGGATCATGCGTTCGCCCATACTGCAGGGATTTATTGTTTCATGGGTAAGGGCGCGTCTGTCGCATCTGTCCAGAATGGTAAATCCGCTCTTGAAACAATACGGAATATCCAACAGAACATACGCGAGATTAAACCGCATATTTTATTGAGCGTGCCAGCCCTGGCAAGTAATTTCAAGAAAAATATCGAAAAATCAATTCAGGAAAAAGGCCGGTTTATCAACAGGCTGTTTAAACACGCATTGCGGATTTCATACCGTTACAACGGAAATGGATTGAATACGGGAAAAGGATTGACCATTTTATACAAACCATTGATCTGCCTATATGATATGCTCTTTTTCCGAAAAATACGGGAAGGTTTCGGGGGGAACCTTAAGTTCTTTATTGGTGGCGGCGCTTTGCTCGATATAGAATTCCAGCGATTTTTTTATGCACTTGGTATTCCTATGTTCCAGGGCTACGGACTCACCGAAGCATCGCCCGTTATTTCTTCCAACGGGATCAATAAACATAAATTGGGATCGTCAGGAGCCCTTGTTGCCGAAATGGATCTGAAAATATGTGATGAAGCCGGGAAAGAACTTCCCGGCGGTAAACATGGCGAAATCGTGATCCGTGGCGGAAATGTGATGAAAGGTTACTGGGAAAATCCGGAGGCAACCGCCAAAACCATCCGCGATGGCTGGCTTTATACAGGAGATCTGGGATATCTCGATACAGATAATTTTTTATATGTACTGGGCCGCTTTAAAAGCTTACTGATAGGCCATGATGGTGAAAAGTACAGCCCTGAAGGAATCGAAGAAGCCATTACCGGATCTTCCCGTTTAATTGATCAGTGTATGCTATACAATAACCAAAATCCCTATACTGTCGCTTTTGTCGTTCCCAATAAAGAATCTTTGAAAAATCACCTGCGAAACAAGGAATCCAATACGGCCCCACAAGATTTGATCTGCATGGCCCTTGCAACCATTGAAAAAGATTTACTTGAATATCGTCCCGATGGAAAATTTGGCGATCTGTTTCCCCAACGCTGGTTGCCTTCCGCTATTGCCATCCTTGGAGAGCATTTCAGTGAAGAAAACAGGCTTATGAATTCGACGGCAAAAATTGTCCGGGGTAAGATCATCGAAAGGTACAAAGAGGATCTTGACTTTCTTTATTCATCCGAGGCAAAATACATTTATAATAAACGGAACCTGGAGGTAATGGAGCAATTGCTTTTTGACAACAAATAAAAACCATATATATTAATCTTTATCAAATGATGAAAATAAAATATTATCAGCCTTTGTTTTTGGCAATTATCCTGATGTTGCCTTTCACCATCAACGCCCAAAATACGGAGCCCTCTTCAAAAGTTGACCTCAGCGAAATAAACAACCGAATTGAATCAATGAGCTATGATATCACCAGCCTTCAAAAAGCGGTGGATGACCTGGCCTGGTACAACCGGGTAGGCGACATGGCTTACATTGATAAAGTTTTTATTACCGGTCCCCCTGTTGCCGAATCAAAAATTAAAAACCCTACCGCAATGGGGGCCCGGAACCCGGTTAAATTTTACAGCTATATTTTTATCCCTAAAAATCTGAATCCCGATAAGAAATATCCGCTGCTTGTACTGCCACATGGTGGTGTTCATGGTGATTTTACCACGTATCATACCCATATTATCCGTGAACTAATAGCCCAGCAATATATCGTTATTGCTCCCGAATATCGCGGCAGCAGTGGTTATGGAAAGGATTTCTATGAAAAAATTGACTATGGCGGGCTGGAAAATGACGATGTCAACGCCAGCCGGAACTATATGGTCAGAAACTATGATATGGTCGACAGTACACGGGTTGGTATCATTGGGTGGAGCCATGGTGGCATGATCGCCCTGATGTGTGTTTTTGATCATCCGGAATGGTACAATGTGTGTTTTGCCGGTGTCCCCGTAAGCGATCTGATATCCCGCATGGGATATTCCGATGATGAATACCGGAAACTGTTTTCTGCCGGTTACCATCTGGGCAAAGATGCCCGGGAAAATATCCTGGAATACCGGAAACGATCTCCTGCCTGGAATGCACAGAAGCTCAAGACCCCTTTACTGATCCACACCAACACAAACGACGATGATGTAAATGTACTTGAGGTGGAACATCTGATCAAATCATTGAAAGCAGAAGGAAAATCCTTCGAATACGAAATTTTCAAAGAGGTCGAGGGTGGGCATTCCTTCGACAGAATTGATACACGGACCGCTAAAGAAATACGTCTGAAAATTTATGCTTTCTTAGATAAATACCTGAATCCACCCAAAAAATTGAAACGGATCGATGATATCAACAAAGCTGCTTACCGGGAATGAGGAAACCATACAGCTCCTTTAAAACGGTTATCTTTGCATGAAATTTTCCGAGGTGCAAAAAGTTGAGATCACGGCTCCGGTGGGTACATGGGAATCATTAAGCACTGCCATTCAGGCTGGCGCTGATTCTGTTTACTTTGGTGTTGGTATACTCAATATGCGCGCCCGTTCTTCCCTGAATTTTACGTTGCCCGACCTGGTAAAAATCAGCAGGATCTGCAAACAAAACAAGGTTCGGTCTTATCTCGCCCTGAACATTGTGATCTATGACAAAGAATTGAAGCAAATGCAACGGGTGATTGATTCTGCCAGGAAAAACGGCATCGATGCCATCATCGCTTCCGATCAGGCAGTGATCCAATATGCCCGGTCGGTTGGAATGCCGGTGCAAATGAGTACCCAGGCAAATATTTCAAACTTTGAAGCCGTCAAATACTGGTCGCAATTTGCAGACGTGATGGTCCTGGCCCGCGAACTAAGCCTGGAACAAGTGACTGCTATTTCAAAGTGCATTAAAAAGCAACATATAACTGGTCCTTCAGGAAATCCGGTAAAAATTGAAATTTTTGCCCATGGCGCTCTTTGCATGGCCATTTCGGGAAAATGTTATCTGAGCCTTGATCACTATAACGCTTCTGCTAACAGGGGCGCATGTTATCAGTTATGTCGCCGGCCTTACCGGGTAACTGATACCGATGGGGAGGTCGAACTGGTGGTAGATAACAAATTTATCTTATCGCCCAAAGATCTTTGCACCATTGGTTTTCTCGATAAAATTTTAAAAGCCGGGGTTTCCATACTGAAAATCGAAGGAAGGGGACGTAGCCCTGAGTATGTTAAAACCGTGGTTGCTTGTTATCGCGAAGCCGTTGAAGCGGTAACGAACGGATCTTATAACCCCGAAAAGATCATTTGCTGGACAGGGCGACTGAAAACAGTTTATAACCGAGGATTCTGGGAAGGATACTACCTGGGACGCAAAATGGGCGAATGGGCAGAACAACATGGTTCAGTAGCCACAGAAACCAAAGTTTATGTGGGTAAGGTTACCAACTATTTTACAAAACTGAAAGTTGCAGAGATCAAAATGGAGTCCGGTGAAATGCATCCAGGGGACCGGATTTATTTCCAGGGACCGACAACGGGCGTAATAGAACTGACGGTTCAGGAGATTCGCGTTGATCTTAAAACCGTCGCCAAAACCCAGAAAGGAGAACGATGTTCCATTCCTGTTGACCTGTTCCTGCGCCGCGCCGATAAAGTATATAAAATAATACCATCAAAATAAACCTTGCTAATCATTCAGTATTCATATACAAATCTTAACTCCTGCCTTTGTTAGCTAACCTCCATACACATACCCGTTTCAGCGATGGTTCCGGCGAACCGGTTCAGTACGTTGAAGAAGCCTTGAATCAGGGACTTTCATCACTTGGCTTTTCCGATCACTCCCCGCTGCCTTTCGAAAACAGCTTTGCCCTGCGCGAAAATCAGGTTGAAAAATATTGCAGCTCCATCTGTTCCCTGAAAAACCAGTTTGCTCCTTCCAAAGCTCTTGATCCCAGGGCCGAACCGGCAAATTTGGATACATCCGGCATCCGGCATCCCACACCCAATATTCATATCTTTCTGGGCCTTGAAGTTGATTTTATTCCCGAAATGGGTCATCCTTTTTCCAATTTCAGGGAAAATTTTCCCATGGATTTTTTAATTGGATCAGTTCATCTTGTCAGGAATGGATCATTATCAGATCTTTGGTTCATCGATGGCCCCGATCCGGCTACTTATGACGAAGGCCTGAATAAACTATTCGATGGGGATATACGTAAGGGTGTCACAACCTATTACCAGCAAATCAACGAAATGCTTACAACGAACACGATGGACATCATCGGCCACCTTGATAAGATTAAAATGCATAATCGCAACCGGTTCTTTTCAGAAGATGAACCCTGGTATCAGAAGCTGGTTGACGAAACCCTTGACCTGGTTAAAAAATCCGGAGTTATCGTGGAGGTTAATACCAGGGGCATTTATAAAAAAAGAACAGATTCTGTTTTCCCCGGAACTGCTGTTTTAAAGAAAATAAAAAAACTGGATATTCCGATCATCCTGAGTTCTGATGCCCATAAACCACAGGAACTAACGCTGATGTTCCCGGAAACAAAGAAGCTTTTAGCCGGCTTGGGATTCTGCGAAATAATGGATCTTACTTCAGAAGGCTGGAAGTCTGTCCCGCTTGATAATTGACCACTTATTGCAGACTTTTATACCAGGAAATTTGTATCTTCGCCTGAAGTGAAGATAATCCCGTGATCAATCGTGATACCATCGATAATATCCTGACTACCGCCCGCATCGAGGAGGTTATTGGCGAATTTGTCTCCCTCCGCCGCAGAGGTGTAAACCTCCTGGGCCTTTGTCCATTTCATAACGAAAAAACCCCTTCGTTCACGGTTTCACCTGTCAAGGGAATTTACAAATGCTTTGGCTGCGGAAAAGCCGGGAATTCGGTCAATTTCCTGATGGAACATGAACATTTTTCCTATCCGGAAGCATTGAAATATCTAGCCCGGAAATACAATATCGACATTGAAGAGGAAGAACAGACACCGGAACAACTGCAAGAACTCAACGAAAAAGAGAGCCTCTTCAACCTGAACCTTTTTGCCCAACAATATTTCACTCATATTTTATTTGAAACCGAAGAAGGGAAAGCAATCGGCCTTTCATATCTTAAAGAACGGGGAATCCGCGAAGACCTGATCCGGAAATTTCAGCTGGGATATAATCCTAAAAAACGGGATGCCTTTTCGGAACATGCCATTAAAAATGGCTATAACAAAGAATATCTGCTTAAAACGGGTCTTTCTGTTGAAACGGAGAATCATCTTTATGATCGTTTCCACGAACGGGTGGTCTTTCCCATACATAGCGCTTCCGGCCGGGTTCTGGGATTTGGCGGGCGTATCCTGACCAGTGAAAAAAACCGTCCTAAATATGTCAACTCCCCCGAATCGGATATTTATAATAAAAGCAAAACCCTTTACGGGATCTACTTTGCTAAAAATGCAATCATTTCAAAAGATAATTGTTTCCTCGTTGAAGGATATACCGATGTAATATCGCTGCACCAGGCCGGCATCGAAAATGTCGTGGCTTCTTCGGGAACTTCCCTGACCCACGAACAGATAATCATGATCCGGCGATATACCGCCAACATTACCATTCTCTACGATGGTGATACCGCGGGAATTAAGGCTTCTTTCCGCGGTATTGATATGATCGTTGAACAGGGCATGAACGTGAAAATTGTCCTTTTTCCGGATGGGGAAGATCCCGATTCCTTTACCCGGAAAAATCATCCCGACGAAGTTGTATCCTTTATATCCCATAATTCAGCCAACTTTATTTTATTCAAAACGAAGTTGCTATTGGATGAAACACAAAACGACCCGATCAAAAAAGCAGCCTTGATCAAAGAAATTGTCCTCACAATTGCCCTTATCCCCGATGGAATTACCCGTTCTCTGTATGTCAGGGAATGTTCCTCACTGATGACCATTTCGGAACAGGTGCTGATGAATGAACTAAATAAAAAACTTCGCGACCGGTTCCAAAAAAACGCTTCCTTACCAGAAACCGAATCTATACTTCCCCCACGGGATCAAATTTATTCCGACCCGGTTCCTCCCCTGGATCCCAATTCATCGGAATACCAGGAAAGGGAAATTATCCGTATGATGTTACTATATGGACAGGATATCATACGCATTAACAAGTCTCCCGGCGATCCTGAAGAAATCCCGGTATTAATCGCGGATTTTGTGGTTCACGAAATCCTTTCCGATGGACTGGGGTTCGAAAATATCCTTTATAAAAAAATCTTCCAGGATTATATAAAGGGTAATGAAAATGATGCTCTTCCCGGCCGGGATTGGTTTCTCTCCCATCCGGATCCAGAAATATCCCAGACGGCCGTAAACCTGGTTTTCTCGCCCTATGAATTGAGCCAAAACTGGTTGAAAAACAACATCCAGGTCGAGACGGAGGAATCACGGTTAAAAATGAACATAGAACGTGTTATTCTGTCCTTCAAATCGAAAAAAATCGATAAGATGATAGCTGATGTCCAGCAGAAACTGGTTAAAGCCACATCAGAGGAGGAACAGAAATCACTGTTGAAGGCATGGCAGGAATTAAAAGAACAAAGCATAAGAATTAATACCCAGGGACTGGGAAGAATAGTGATCCACTGAAGAAAAAAGTTATTTACTTTCCACGAAAATCAATTCGCGATACCGCGGATTATTCCAATAATCCATCAGAACTTTAAAATCCGGATAAACCGAAACAGGATAGATGTTTTCATTGAATTTGATCTGACGCTTCAGGGTAAGTTTCCCTTGTTCCTGCTTAATCTCCCAGATAAAAGATCCGGCCTTATTGCTTATGGAAACTGTTTTCTGCGGAGTGAAGAGCTTGAGCGAAGCAGGTAAAGTAAAATTAAGAAAGTAATTTTCATCGGCAATGGCCGGAATTTCAAAAGATTTTTCACGCTGAGCCGATAAGCTCCTTATACCCCATCCTTCAATACCGGTTTTGACTACAGGAAGCGTGAAATAGAAGTAGTTGGTGTCTTTCCTGAAAGCATGGTCTGATTCAACAACAATTGTTTGTAATACAGTCGTTTCATTACGTTCAGAACTTTTAATTTCTTTGAGGTCGTTGCCTTTTAAACTTCCCGAAATTGAATTTTTGATTTTATTTTTATCCCGCCAAAGACTGTTTACCGGATAGGCATTCCCTTCAAGTTTAACGGAGATCTCCCCGGTAATTTTGGGGTCAGAAGTAACAATAAACACACCGTTAAATTCGATCCGGTTTTTAGGAATTTCAGATTTTATAAAGGAGATATTCCCATCCGGTCTGAAAAGGATAAAAGTCCGTCCGGGCAAGGAAGCGCTTAGCGAAACCGGATTTAAGGCGGTAACTGATAAAACCGGATCGCCTAACTCTTTGCATTTTACTTTTACGGCAAATTCTTCGATGTCGGCCAGAGTACCGGATCCTTCATCAGAACACTCACTGTGGATGATCCCTACCGGCAATGCTTCAATTCCCGCCGCTTTCAGAAAAGCAGTAAGAATTATAGCTTTTTCAATAACCGTCCCACCATTGCTGTTCCAGACTTGTTCCGGTGTCCGGCAATGGTATCCGGTTGCCCGGAAAGGAATCGGATAAAGGCGCAGATCGTTGACTACTTTTTCCTGGAGTTTCAGGATTATTTCGGATGGATCGGTCTTTTCATTTGTGATTTGCTTTATTTCAGTTTTCATGGGTTCCGATATCTCAAACCGGAAAGCCGGCTGCCCCGAAAGAAACGAACAAACCTGTCCACGGTTTTCAACAGTACTGAAGATCAATCGGGGATACAGGTCCAGCCCGCTGGCTTGGTTTTCTTCTGAACTGATAGCCGGAATATCATGAAACTTCCAGGTAAAGACCTTAAAAGATCCGTCGGTCGTCTGTTCCGGAATTGCCGTGGTATTGAATGTTTTATAATAAAGATTTTGTCCCACCGGTATTCTGACAATGATCTCCGATTGCTTTACCGGTTCATTTTCAGCAAGTAGCTCGTTACCCATAAGGGCCGGAAGAATGCCTTTTTCAGTGGTGATCTGATAATCAAGATAAATGATGGCATTCCGTTCAAGTCCGGTATGGGTGATAACCATCTCCCGAAGGTTGTTATAAGCCGGGGCGTTGGCCGCAGGACCAGGCAGTACCTCATTCATCGCGTTGGATGGTACAATGACTTTTTTTCCGTCAGCCATCTGGGTATATACTTCCCTGATCTTTAATTTTTGATTGACGGGATCGGTAACAATAAAGGTCTCTCCATAAAGACTTTGAAAGGCCCTGTAAGTTAAAAGCTTTTGCTTTTTAATAAACCGGTAGTCCATACTTCCATCGGGATTTAATGTAAATTCCCTGACCAGGGAAAGATATATGGCATTGCTTTTTTCATTCTGCGCCAATAAAGAGGTAGAACAGGTTACCAGGACCCCAAGAAAGAAAAGCGTGAAGAGATTTTTTTTCATAACATTTATAACTCAATAATGACAGGTTTTTCTGAATATTTATTTTGTGCCTCAACAACAGCTTTGAATGCCGGCCAATCGGTGGCTTCGTATATCCGTTTGCCAAGAATGGCAGTTTCATGGAAAACAAGCTGGTTCTGCTTCAGTTCATACCCCCCTTTAAAGGAAGCCGCATCGCCATGACATTCAGCATTTTCCGGAATTCTGAGCATGGTTTTATATTCGGGGAGAACAATCGATTCATTAATTTCAACCGACCTTGAACAACGGTCACGAAATGGATATTTTCGCTCTTTCAGTCCCGTTTCAAAGGACAGCTGTCCCTGGTATGATTTAAAGATACCGGCTGCTGTAAGCGGTGTAAACATCAGGGTGTTTCCCGATACCAGGGCAAATTCAGGAATTATATAATCTATTGTTACCCTGATATTGGCGCCCAAATAGTCATCCGGATCCGAATAGTTGACTCCCGTAACTTTTGCCTGAGGCCAGATCCGCAATAATTCCCGTTCAACATTCTGATACCAGTTTTGCTTGGGACTGTACCTGAATATGCTACGGATGGCGGCATCAGATTGCCCTTCAGCAGTAATCAAAATTTGCCCGGCAAGGGTCCCATTGGATTGTAGTATAGCCTTCCCGTTTATTTTAACATAATGATTATTGGGATCAGAAACAGGGGTAGTCCCCAGATCAGCCCCCTCGGGTACACCCATGAGGTATTGCTGCTGTTGTTCAGCGCTTGACCATAACTCACGCAGGAAGGGAACCCAGGTTGGATCAAGCAGATGATATTTTCCGTCTTTCAATTTGACGACGGTCACGCAATGGTTAAATTGGTCGGCGGGAATGTAGTCAATCCGTGATCCGGCCATTGTCATCGCCGGATAGGATTTGAACCCGGCGGCCCTAAGCATGGTAATTAACATACCGGCCTTATCTTTGCAAACCCCACACCGGTCGGTGAACGTCATAGCTCCTTTGTGAAGGGTAAATCCTTCGCCACAACCCATGGAGATCCCCGAATAACGGATTTCATCCGCACACCAGTGAGTGAGACGGGAAACTGAATCCATTTCATCAATGGCGCCTTTTAAAATATCATCTACTTTAGCCTTTATCTCGGGCGTGAAATTAAAACTACCAAAATCTTCATTCACTGAAAAAAACCAGGTGGATTTGGAATACCAATCAGGACTGGTGGATAAAAGAAGTTTGGGCGCTACATCCGATAGGGCTACCATTCGCGGTTCACTCGGAATGGGCAGGATGTCCTTCTTGCTGAAAGTATAAACGACTTTTTCCCTTTCCAGTAAGCACGATGATTGAGCTTCGCCATTATAAAACTCATACTGCAATTGTTTTCCTTTAGGAATTTTTACCTGATAAACTTTGTTCTTTATAGGATTAGGACCAAAAAATTCCACAATATCGTAAAAATGCCCCCGCATAGGAGGAATATATTTTTCATCATCCGATCCCAATAGGGCATAAGTAAAACCTTTTCTGAACATGACCACTTCGACGGCATCGCCCGGTTCAAGATGCCCGACTTCTAACATTTTTTCACGGGCTCCCCAGTAAATGGCCCTTGCCGGCGCTGGATAATCCATTATCCGCTGTAAATCCAGTTCAATTGTATTTCCATTTTTTTTATAAATGATTGCCTTTTTAATTTCAACAAATGCTGATTGGGGGTCATATCCGAATTTAACAACGTTCAGATCAAGGGCGCCCTTGCTGTTCAGGACTTTTGTAAGGGTATGGCTCCAAACATACGTGAGTCCTGATTCCTGCATATCAACTTTTGTGCTGTCGAAAAGGATCAATTCGTTGTCGTTGGGATAATTGTTTGAGCTTTCCTCTTTTTTTAGCAAATCCTTTATGGGTTCCTGGGCCACGCAAGGCCAGAAAATCGTTGTTAAAATAAGGAATACGAGACTTTGTTTAATCATGATAATTATCGTTTATTAATGGATCCTAAAGAATAGTGGGGCCCGCTTGGTCCGGAATTGCCGAAATTACCTGATGTATCGCCGGCCGTCCTTTAAAATCAATGGTTTTACAATAGATATTGGCCCATTTAAGAACTTCATTTCTGGTAATGATCCTGACCTTGTAATATTGCCCTTTTTCATTTTCTGATAAAGACAATATGGGCATTAAAACACGTTGATCTTCAGGATGGACAAAGCGGGTTAATTCCTGGTTGGAATAGACAAGAAATTCATCCAGGTTACAGTCAAAAATTTCAGCAATGCGGGAGTTGGCAAAGACTAGTTTCCCATCCTGAAAAATGACCAATCCAACCGGAGAATGGTCAATGATCACCTGATAAATCGACATGAGTTCCAGGTTCTCCCTTGAACGTTTTTCCAGAAGCGCCTCCAAATCTTTTTGATACAAACGGTTTTCAATCTCCAAATTCCTTTGATACGCGGCAATTTCAATGGTCATTTTGGTCTGTTCCATATCGATGGGCTTCAGCAAATATCCAAAGGGTTTAATTTTAAATGATCGCTCATAAACCTCCTTTGAGCTCTGCCCGGTCAGAAAAATGATGGCACAATTAAAATTTTCATTGATCTTTCTGGCTATTTCTATACCATCTTGATTGCCCCTAAGATGAATGTCCATCAAAATTATTTCGGGTTCTTTCCCTTGACGGCTTAATTCTTCTATCGCCCTGAGGCAAACTTCACCCATTGTAGAAGAGCCCAAAATTTCATAGCCAAAACCTTGCAGCTGCGATTTTAAACTGGCAGAAATTAGTAATTCATCTTCGACAATATATATGCTTATTGGTTTCATGTGTATATTTGATTTCAGCGGTCAAATGGAATATCCATTATTGACATTCTCGGTTAGGATGAAGGGTTCCCATGGATATTTCATGTGTTATAACAATTATTCAGGGTTTGGAACTGATCATTTTTAACATGTTGATTTCTTGTTCTTCCAGAAAACGCCAATGACCGCGAGGCAGGTTCTTTTTGGTCAAACCAGCATAATAAACACGGTCAAGTCTGGAAATATGATATTCAAAATGCTCAAATATACGACGCACAACCCTGTTTTTACCCGAGTGTAACTCAACGCCAATCTGCTTTTTATCAGCCCCGTCTCCAATAAATTCAATCTGATCAACTTTGATAAAACCATCATCTAGGGAAAAACCCTCCTCAATTTTAGTGTAATCGGCTTTCGTCAATGGTTTATCAAGTTCAACATGATATATTTTTTTGATCCCATACCGGGGATGGGTCAGCTTTTTGGTAAGAGTGCCATCGTTTGTAAATAACAATAAGCCGGTGGTGTTCCGGTCAAGACGGCCAACCGGATATAACCTTTCCCGACATGCTCCTGAGATTAGGTTCATAACGGTTTTTCTTTTTTCCGGATCATCGGTAGTGGTAATATAGCCCTTGGGTTTATTCAGTAAGACATATCTTGATGTTTCCCGTGTAATTGACTGACCACCATATTGAACCTTATCCGTAAGCCCGATCTTGGTCCCAAGTTCCGTAACGACCTTCCCGTTCACTGAAATGGCGCCAGCTTCAATTAACTTATCAGCATCCCGCCGGGAACATATACCCGAATTCGAAATGTATTTGTTAAGCCTTATCAGATCTGTTTCTTCTTTTTGCTCTTTATGCTGGACGAACTTTACCGGCTTCTTAAACTTTTCATTTTTCATCTATTCCTCCTCTTTTTCAAACGGCGGTTTGATTTTTATACCATCATAACGAACCTCAATACCATCTTTATAGGTGATGATCATGAACAGGGTCCCGTCATAGTTATATTTTACCCAATCTCCCTCTTTTTTCCCCATAACATATAAACCCTCATCCTTAACCTTCCCATTATCCCAAAAATAAACGTGCTTTCCATCAGGATTGTCTTCAACAAAGTTACCCTTAAAATAACAGAGACTGTCGCGCTTTTCGCCATTCAAATCCAGGTAATAATAATACCACATTCCATTTCGCAATCCATCCCTGTAAGTCCCTTTAATATAAGCATCCCCTATTTGCTCAAACCAGGGGCCCTCTTCATTTCCATTTACATATTCACCATCTTCAACAATAATGCCTGCTTCATCATAGGTAGTAGATAATCCATCCCGCTGCCCGTTATGATACGATTCATCTTTTAATAACTGACCGCTGTCAAAATACCATTTCCATCGGCCTTCTGGCTTTCCCTGCTTATTATATTTACCTTCCTGCTCTGTTTTCCCGTTGGGGTGATAATACTTCCATCCACCGGTCTGCTTTCCGTTATCATAATTTCCTTCACTCTTGATATTCCCGTCCGGATAAAACTCTTTCCATGGCCCGTCCTTGTTCCCATCTTCTTTGACAATCCCCTCTCCGGTAACCAGACCGTTTTCATATAAATAGGATTTTTCAATTTTTCCCGTTGAATCATAGATCCGCTTGAGCCCGTCAGGAATTCCGTTTCTAAACATGGCGCTGATTTTGATCTTTCCATTGGGATAATATTCATTCCGAATGTCGGGTTTTTTGATCTCCTGAGCCTCGGGCTGAAGCAAATCGTCAACATATTTGGCAATTGTTAATAAATCACCGTTTTCGGTATATTCCTTGAAATAGCCGTTCTTCTTATCATCTTTATAGGATCCTTCACTCCGGATCTTACCATTGAAATAAAAAATGTACCACTTCCCTTGCCGATGGCCATTCCCGTCTTTACGGTTAATTCTGAGCCGATCAACAATGAATCCCCGCTTATATTCAGTGAGCGTGATGATGGTGCCATCAATACCATATTCCCGTCCAAAACCCTGTTCCTGACCTTGAATAAAAGGAACATCCTGCTTTATTTTACCGTCAGGATAAAAATAGCAAGTATAACCTTCCTTAATATCATTCTTAAAATTTTCGCGAATAATTTCTTTATCTAAATAACTGGTTTTTAGTCCATTTTTCTTACCTTTCAGATAGTTGATTTCTAAAATCAGTTTTCCTTCTTCATTATAAAACTTCCATAAACTGTCTAACTCAAAATTTTTTCGGTTACCCTCAGCCTTCACTTTTCCGTTTTCATAATAGGATATCCAATAACCTTCCGGCCTTCCATTTTTAAGGCTCCCTTCACTCGATGTCTTACCGTTGGGATAAAAATATTGTTGCTTCTGTAATCCTGATAAAGTGTCCTGAGCAAAAGAAATTTCAGTAAAACCTAAAAAAAACAATAAAGCATTAATAAACAAATATTTATAAGAAAAATTCATACCGGATTTTTTATCTCTATTTCGATATTTCCAACATCCGCAAGATAGGCTTCTTTGCTTTTTCAATCAAGGTTGTTGATAATTTTATTTCAGGTGATTCATAGCGCATACAATTCAATAATTTTTCTAAAGTATTCATTTTCATGTAAGTGCAATCATTACAGGAACAATTTTTATCAGTAGGTACAACTAAAAATTCTTTTTCAGGGGAGGATTTTCTCATCTGATATAAAATCCCAGTCTCTGTTGCTACAATGAATCTTTTAGCCTTGCTGTTTATGGAATACTTCAAAAGTCCGGTGGTGGAACCAATGTAATCTGCCAATTCTAAAATAACAGCCTGACATTCAGGATGGGCAATCAACATGGCATCCGGGTTTTCCTTCTTCATACGAATTATTTGTTCTACCTGAATAATATCATGAACTTCACAGGTCCCATTCCATAACACCATATTCCTTCCTGTTAATTTATTGATATAACCACCCAGATTTTTATCAGGAACAAACACGATGTTTTGTTCTTTTGATAATGATCCAACAATTTTAATGGCATTACTTGAAGTACATATTATGTCGGACATGGCTTTAATTTCTGCAGTGCAATTGATATAAGAAATTACCATATAACCCGGATAATTTTTAATGAATTCCTTGAATTTATTGGGTGAACATGAATCTGCCAGTGAACAACCTGCTGATAAATCAGGAATCAGGACTTTTTTTTCAGGATTTAATATTTTGGCTGTTTCAGCCATAAAGTGAACTCCACAGAACACGATTAGATCAGCATTGGTCGATTGGGCATTTTGAGAAAGTCCAAGACTATCTCCTATGTAATCTGCTATTTCCTGAATTTCTGGTATTTGATAATAATGAGCTAAAACAACAGCATTTTTCTCCCGTTTTAATTTAAGAATTTCATTTTTGACATTATCTGAAGATTTTTTCATTTTTAATAATATATCTAATATTCTAATATTTATATTTATTATAATAGTTGTTCATTGTGTTCATTGATTTATTGACAAAAATTTTGTTTTGATTATAATCTGTTTTATGAACAAATTATCAACAAAATTATTTTTATAAGTATTTATATATGATTTTATTAACTAAATATTAAAATTTTGTGAATAGTAATATTTGTTGAAAAAATATCAATTGATGATTCATGATTTATTGTTAAAAGAAAATGAAAAAAGATTAGTTATTTGTAAAAAAACTTTGAATTGAAGTTTAATGGACGGATCAACCTGATTTTTTCAATATTTAGGAACAAAATTAATCACTTGTTAACAAATTGAGGTTAAAAATTTAAAAAATTGATACAAAGAAGGATATTTCTTTATGTTACATTTGTCCGAAAATTTATTAACAATGGAACAAAAGTTACCGGAAATTGTTATAGGAAGCGATCATGCCGGTTTTAAAATGAAAGAGTATATTAAACAATCATTGATTGTTAAAGGTTATTTTTGTAAGGATTTTGGAACTTTTTCGGAAGAAAGTTGCGATTATCCTGATATAGCTCATCCTCTTTCTGAGGCCGTTCAGTTGAATCAATTTCAATTTGGAATACTTCTATGCGGAAGCGGTAACGGTATGGCTATAGTAGCTAATAAATATAAGAGCATCAGGGCTGCTATATGCTGGAATAAAGAAACAACAAAATTAGCCCGTTTACATAATGATGCAAATATACTGATACTTCCTGCACGGTTTATAAGTTTGGAAGATGCGGTCAATTTTTCATTCCTTTTTTTAACGACTTCTTTTGAAGGAGGCCGCCATCAGAGAAGAGTAGATAAAATTACGAACAGTATCTAAAAAAAGAGAAATGAACTATTTCTATCAACGATTTTTAGAAGAATCAGAAAAAAAATCGTTCGATCCGGAACACCGGAAAAGATTAGATTATAATATAGGAAAGTATGATGAACAGGTTGCAAAAGGGAAAGAGCAATATCAGAATTTGGAATTGGCTAAACGGCGTGCTGCCAATCTGAAACATAAGATCATCAACAATCTGGATAAATATCTGGTCGAGTTTGAAAATAATTTCAGCAAAAGGGGTGGAAAAGTGATCTGGGCCCCAAATGAAAAAGATGCCCAACGTGAAATCATGCATATCATAAAAAAATCACGGGCGCAGGTCATCGTAAAGCAAAAAACCATGATCTCTGAAGAGCTGGAACTAAATGAACTTTTAGAAAAAAATAAACGGGAGGTGTTCGAGACTGATCTGGGTGAATTTATTGTCCAGATCGCGGGTGAAAAACCTTATCACATTCTTACTCCGGCGATGCACAAATCAAAAGAAGATGTTGCAAAGCTCTTCCATGAAAAATTCAATATGCCTTCTGATAGCAAACCGCAACAAATAGCGCAGTTTGTAAGAGAGAAACTAAGAGGAGAATATGTGCGGGCTGATGTCGGCATTACCGGGGCCAACTTTTTGATCGCCGATGTCGGCGCTGTTGGGCTCACCGAAAATGAAGGGAATGGCCTGCTTAGCATGTCTTTTCCAAAGATCCATATTGTAATTGCAGGAATTGAAAAACTCATTCCAAACCTTGAAGATCTGGATCTTTTCCTTCCTTTGCTGGCACAACACGGAACGGGGCAGAAAATTACCGTTTACAATAATATTGTTTTTGGCCCACGAACTGAATTTGAACCCGACGGCCCTGAGGAAATGTATGTGATCCTGCTTGATAACCGACGTACGGAACTGCTCAGGTTCAAAGAGCAACGACGGGCCCTTTCATGCATCCGCTGTGGCGCTTGCCTGAATGGTTGCCCAATATACCGGAGTATAGGTGGATATACTTATAACGCTACCTATTCCGGCCCTATTGGATCGGTAATTTCGCCACATTATTTGGGATTAAAAGAATACAGTCACTTAAGCTTTGCATCTTCATTATGTGGAAAATGTACCGAAGTCTGCCCCGTCAAGATCCCTTTGCATGAACTTCTTCTGCACAACAGGCACGAAGCCGTGGTAAGGAAATATACATCATATACATGGCGTACGGTTGTTACCGGATGGAAGATAATCATGCTGCACCGCTGGATGATTGATAAACCAAAAGCCGGTTTGAAAAACAAAATAATCAACCAGGTTGGCAAACAAATGTGGGGCCCGCGGCGGACCCTTCCCCGCTTTGCACAAAAAAGCTTTAAGCAGCAATGGAAAGAAAGAAACCCCTAAACAGCGTTTAAACCAGGGTATGATGGCGAAATGATCCTTTGCGCTTCATCATAATATGATCAATGAAAATAAGGAAAAGAACAGAAAATCCTATCAGTATACCCATTGATACATATTTGGAAGATAAGGCATTTTTAACGCCGCTAAAGATCATTTCGAAATAAGGAAGGAATGTATTCGACCAATATTCTTTTCCAGGTAACCAGTTCAGGAAAGGCAGATCAGAAGTAAAAAATATAAGGGCACAGATCAAGGCAAGAATAAGATAAGGAATGACGGAACGCAGTATCACATAGTATGGCTGCCTGACCTGCGCCATCTCCGGATCCATCCTGATTTTTTCCATTACGTTATCTACAAAGCCATCCGAAGGTTGTTCGGGAGAACTATCCTTAATCAATCTCCCGATAAAATCATCTTTCAACAAATCATCCTTTTCCATGACCAATAATTTTCAGATGCTTACTAATTTAATCGTTTTTCCATCATTGCTGATAACTCTTCATGCATTTTTTTCCGGATACGGTGCAATCGAACTTTAACATTAGACATCGAAAGTCCGGTAATGTTACTAATTTCTTCAATAGAATTTTCACCTTTATAAAATAAAGTGATTAAAAGGCTCTCGTCATCCGTCAAGTTTTGCATGGCCCTTTCAATCATAACTTTTTGTTCTTCAGCATCAATTTCATCAATGCCTGCTGTAAATTCGTCTTCCGTATAATTATGAATTATATAATTATCCATCGGGACAAACTCGAGTTTCTTTTTTCTTGTTTTGGAAATAGCCGCGTTGTAAACAATTCTGTAAAGCCAGGTTGAAAATTTTGACTTCTTTTCAAAAGTTTTTAATGATTGATAGGCTTTCAAAAAACAATCCTGGGCCAATTCCTCTGCATCTTCGCGGTTGCCTAATATTTTCAACGCAATAGAAAAAACCAGGTTTTTATGTTTGGAAACCAGGACGGCATAAGCCGAAACATCTCCTTCCAAAACACGATCTATATAATAAATGTCGTCCTGATTTTTCATCCGGTGAATTAGACGGTTCGTTGAAAATTTTGTTACATACTTTTGTACAAAGGTATATCAAAATATAGGGAATTGGATGTCTGGAGCTGAACTTCTTACTGGTATCCAAAATGATACGGACTTTGTAACCTGTGAATACGGAATGCGTCAAAAGAAACGTAAACGGAAAAACAAATCAAATTCTTACGGAAATGAACAACGAATTTTTAATCCCGATTTCACTCTTTGCCATGATATACGGCATTGTTTACCTGTTTGTCAGGAAAAAAGAGCGCCTTGCGCTGATACAAAAAGGTTCAGATGCAAAAATATTCGAAACCAATAAAAACCAACCCTCTTCTTTAAAATGGGGACTTCTTTTGGTGGGTATCGGTATAGGTATCTTGCTGGGAAAGGTGTTAGCTGTCTATACCACGCTGGACGAAGAACCGGCTTTCTTCTCCATGATCTGTTTGTTTGGTGGTATTGGCCTCATCGTTTATCACCTGATGGCCAGGAAAACCGAAGAACCACCTCACGGGAATTAATGTATTGTAATAAGCTCATCGTGCTTCCCCTGAATGACCTGGTTGGTCGTCAGGGTTTTTTTTGCTAAAAGGAAAAGATTGCTGTATCGAATATACAGGACCCGTTGGCAGTAACTTACTTTCAAAAAGAATCATTTCCTGGATCTGTTCGTCAACAGAAATTATGTTTTTATAATTTGATAAAACACGTTGGAAAAGAGTCTTATCGCGAAGAGATTTGATCCTTCCCAATGTAAGATGAGGTACAAGATTCTGTCGGTCCGTTTCAAATCCCGCCTTCATCAGATCGGTCTTGAGCATTTGCATGATATGCAAAAGTGGCTGGCCTGGTCCTATCCCGGTCCAGATGACCCTCGGGGCATAAGAACTCCCGAAAATTCCAAGCCCTGAAAGCCGGAGGGTAAAGGGCTTTGTTTCTGCTGCCAATTTTTCCAACACCGTATTGATTCGGACGATTATTTGTTCTTCTGTTTCTCCAAAGAAATGAAGTGTTACATGAATATTGTGTTCTTCAACCCACTTAATTTGTTCATGATATAAGGCTGATCGCAGGTTTCGGTAACTTTTAAGGAATCCGGGATCAGGATGAATTTTTATCGCTGTAAAAAGACGTTTCATATCAAAAAAGTTCTTAATTTTGTGCGCTTAACGGGGGATTAGCTCAGTTGGCTAGAGCGTTAGACTGGCAGTCTAAAGGTCAGGGGTTCGACTCCCCTATTCTCCACAAAATAACCTCCGGAATAGACTTACTTAAAAGCCTTAGGAGGTTTTTATTTTTTCCATCTTAAATACGGGTTTATCGATAAATAGGCGTTGTAATATCGTTTATCTCCGGTTACTTCTTTGGTGATCCAATCTGGCTTTTCAAACAAATCATCAGGATTTTCAAGTTCAATTTCTGCCATAATCAATCCATCGTTGTCTCCCTGGAATTCATCAACTTCCCATACATGAGCCCCGGCTTGAATCCTGGTCCGGATCTTTTTCACCTGCGTTTGGGTGAATAGCCGTAGCATCTCCAGCGCATCTTCAACGGGTATGGCATATTCAAACTCAGGGTGGGAAAATGTCTCCGATTTGCCTTTTATCGTCAGGAATCCCTTATCACCGGCAACCCTGACCCTGACTGTTCTATCCTCATCGATACTTAAATACCCCTGAATATACCCGGTCCCTTCTGGTTTTTCTACTCTGGACCATTTTTCCCTGTCAACAAGATATTTTCGTTCTGTTTCACGATTGTGCATATACTATTTTTAAGCAGGGAAAGATACAAAATTAATCATAGATGATTTTTTTATCAGTTCCGATTGGACTGATAACAATAATCCTGATCTACAAAATCATGCCTCATGGAAGTGGAAATTGTTGTTTTGCCATGTCATTAAAACTACGTAACTTTGTCCTGTTAATAAATTAACAATAATAACATGAAACCGACTCATATTGAACATATTGGAATTGCGGTTAAAAGTCTTGACGACAGCATTCCCTATTATGAATCTTTGCTTGGAACTTCTTGTTACAAAACAGAGGAAGTTAAAGATCAACGCGTCAAAACTGCATTTTTCCTGGTAGGACAAACAAAAATCGAATTGTTGGAATCCACTGACCCTGAAGGTCCCATCGGAAAATTTTTAGAAAAGAAAGGAGAAGGGGTGCATCATCTTGCCTTTGCGGTTGATAATGCAACCGAGGCATTACAGGAGGCAGGGCAAAAAGGATTAATGTTAATTGATAAGGTTTCACGAAAAGGGGCCGATGGCATGAATATCGGTTTCTTACATCCGAAATCTACCCATGGTGTCCTTATTGAACTTTGTAATAAATGAACAGGAAAGGGTTCCTTATTGATTTTAGTTAAAACATCCATATCAACAGCATTTAATACATTTATCCATGGCCATTGAAAATAAAATAACTGAACTTCTTGAAAAAAGGGAAAAAGCTAAATTGGGAGGCGGTGAGGACCGGATTAAATCCCAACATAAAAAAAGAAAGTTCACTGCCCGTGAACGAATTGATAAACTGTTAGATGAAGGCAGTTTCGAAGAATATGATATGTTTGTGACCCATCGTTGTACTGATTTTGGTTTGGAAAACGAACAGTATCTCGGGGATGGTGTGGTAACGGGCCGCGGTACTATTGATGGGCGCGTTGTATTTGTATTTTCCCAGGATTTTACGGTTTTTGGCGGTTCATTATCAGAAACTTTCGCGCGGAAAATCTGCAAAATCATGGATCAGGCCATGAAAGTCGGAGCCCCGGTAATCGGGATCAACGATAGTGGCGGAGCAAGAATTCAGGAAGGTGTTAATTCTTTAGCCGGGTATGCCGAAATCTTTATGCGGAACATAGCAGCATCGGGTGTGGTTCCGCAAATATCCGCCATTTTCGGACCTTGTGCGGGGGGGGCAGTCTATTCCCCCGCCCTGACTGATTTCGTGATTATGAGTGAGGAAACAAGTTATATGTTCGTAACCGGGCCCAAGGTGACCAAAACAGTCACCGGGGAAGATATTACAACCGAAGACCTGGGTGGAGCCTCTATCCATTCCACAAAATCAGGGGTAGCTCATTTCAGAAGTGAAAGTGAGGATGAAGGGATCCTGCTGATCAGAAAACTACTTGAATATTTGCCACAAAACAACCTTGAAGACCCTATTGCAACCGAATGTAAAGATCCGATTGACAGGGTTGATGATTCACTCAATGAAATCGTTCCGGCAAATCCCAATCAACCTTACGATGTAAAAGACGTTATCTATCGTATTGTTGATGAACAACAATTCCTTGAAATCCATCAGCATTACGCAAAAAATATTGTCGTTGGTTTTGCCAAGTTTAATGGTATTCCATGCGGGATTGTTGCTAATCAGCCCAATTTTTTAGCCGGTGTCCTGGATATTGAAGCCTCCAGGAAAGGGGCTCGTTTTGTAAGGTTCTGCGATGCTTTCAACATTCCCATTATTACCCTGGTGGATGTACCTGGATTTCTTCCGGGCAGTTCCCAGGAATACGGAGGGATTATCATTCATGGGGCAAAACTCCTTTTTGCTTATGGCGAAGCCACCGTGCCAAAAATAACAATAACGCTCCGAAAATCTTACGGCGGGGCTCACGATGTGATGGGATGCAAACAATTGCGGGCTGATATGAATTATGCATGGCCATCGGCCGAAATTGCCGTAATGGGCCCTAAAGGGGCTATTGAAATCCTGGAAGGTCGTAGGATCAATGAAATCCAGGATGCCAGGGAAAAAGTAAAATATGTTGCCGAGAAAGAACTCGAGTATAAAACAAAGTTTGCAAATCCGTATGATGCAGCAAAATATGGTTTTATTGATGACGTTATAGAACCCCGTAACACCCGGTTCCGTATTATCCGGGCATTGCAAACCCTGCAAACAAAAAAAGATAGTTTACCTCTTAAGAAACACAGCAATATTCCTTTATAATCCGATAAAATCTATTTTCTATGGTTCTTTGCGAACAGATTTCAATCAATTTTTCCAATATCGATAACCCGGCATTGATCATTACAGTTGTTGGTCTAGTAGCTGTTATTATTGCCCTGGCAGTTCTTGCCTTTGTTATTGGAAGGATTACAAACATCCAGAATTTTTTCGTCAAAATTAAGTTGCGAAAACGGGAAACAAAATCCGATCCTACTGAAGAAAAACCACTAATTTCAATCAGCGCCGACGAAAACGCGGCCATTTGTACCGCTTTGTATCTCTATTTCACGGAAATGCACGACGAAGAAAAATATGTTATGACGGTCAAGAAGGTTTCAAGAAATTATTCTCCATGGAGCTCAAAAATTTACGGGGTGATGAGCCTGTCGAAACGAAGATAAAATAAAAACCATGTTAAAGAATCACGCATGAAAAAATTCAAATTTACCATTCACGGAAATATTTACGAAGTAGAAATCCAGGGCTTTGAAGATAATATCGCTAAGGTTGAAGTAAATGGAACCCCTTACGATGTTGAGATACACGAGGATCTGAAGATGACGAAAACGCCTACCCTTGTTCGGGCTGAACCACCCCAGCCAAAAGGAAAAGAAACACGGATCCCTAAGATCCCGTCAAAAACGACCAACCTTACCGTCAAAGCCCCGCTTCCGGGAACCATCATCAGCGTGTTGATAAAAGATGGCGAAAAAGTCACTATGGGGCAAAAATTACTGACTATGGAAGCTATGAAAATGGAAAATAATGTATTAGCGGAAAAAGATGGAACCATAAAAGCGGTTCATGTGAAACCGGGAGATACTGTTTTGCAAAATGATGTTCTTGTTGAAATTGCTTAATATCTGCTGTTTATGAAAAGCCGAAAATTAGGAAACCAATCAGGATCTCCAATAAATAAACTATTTGTTGTTTTCGGGATCATTCTGCTGCTGTTTGTCTTTAAACCTCTCGTTTTTCCTGTTCCGGGACCAGATTTAAATAGCACAACCACAATACTGACATCAGAAACAGGCAATTCTTCTGTCACGGGGATCCAGAATGGTCTCGAAAAATTCTGGAGTTTTACGGGTTTTGCTAATTTTTATTGGGGCAACCTTGTCATGATCGTTGTAGGGCTCCTGTTCATCTTCCTGGCCCTCAAGTACGAATACAATCCTCTTTTACTCATTCCCATTGGTACCGGGATTATAGTTGGTAATATCCCTTTTCTACATGACGCGAATTTACAGATCGGCATTTATGAACCTGGAAGTGTACTTAACTACCTCTATTTAGGAGTGGCCAAGGGTATCTATCCTCCTTTGATCTTTTTAGCTATTGGAGCCATGACCGATTTTTCATCGCTTATCTCTAACCCCAAGCTAATGTTCTTGGGAATAGCATCTCAACTGGGAATATTCATTGCTTTTCTGGGAGCATTGGTTCTTGGTTTTCACCTTCCCGAAGCGGCAGCCATTGGAATGATAGGGTGCGCCGACGGGCCAACCGCCATCTTTCTTTCTTCCAGATTAGCCAACGGAATACATCTTTTGCCCAATGGGGATGTCGTAAAAAACCTGATAGGGCCCATCGCAATTGCAGCTTACACCTTTATGGCCCTGGTCCCGGTAATTCAACCACCGATCATGAGGTTGCTTACAACGAAAAAGGAAAAATTAATACGGATGAAACCCCCAAGGCAAGTATCAAAACGGGAAAAAATTCTTTTTCCGGTTATCGGTCTGCTTTTCACCACATTCATTGCTCCCGCCGCCCTTCCCCTGCTCGGTATGCTATTTTTCGGGAATATCCTGAAAGAATCCGGGGTCACAAAGAGATTGGCAACTACCGTTAGTAATCCTTTGATCGACATTGTGACCATCCTGATTGGCCTTACGGTTGGCGCCAGTACACAAGCAGACATTTTCCTTACTCCGCAATCAGTACTTATCTTCGTCTTGGGCGCTATTTCCTTCATGATTGCTACCGCGGGCGGGATTATCTCTGCCAAAATAATGAACCTTTTCCTGAAACCGGAAAACAAAATCAATCCATTAATTGGCGCCGCCGGTGTTTCTGCTATACCTGACTCTGCTAAAGTTTCCCAACTGGAAGGATTGAGGGCCGACTCCTCCAATCACCTATTATTGCATGCTATGGCCCCTAATGTGGCAGGTATCATTTGTTCGGCTGTCGCTGCTGGTATTTTACTTGGTTTTTTAATGTAATCTTATGTTGATCATTGGCATTGCCGGGGGATCCGGTTCGGGAAAATCGACGGTCGTAAAGCAGGTAATGAAACATCTGCCAAAAGAGGCTGTTACTATTATTCCACAAGATGCTTATTATAAAGACAACGGGCACAAATCTGCTGAAGAACGGGCTAAAATTAATTTTGACCATCCCACATCTATTGAGTGGAACCTTCTCATCCTGCAGCTGGAAATTCTTAAATCAGGCAAAGCAATTGAAATGCCGATCTATTCCTATGTTACCTGTGCAAGGTCAAAAGAAACCAAACGAATTGTTCCCTCCGATGTTATTATTGTAGAAGGGATCCTGATCCTTACCAACCCTAGGCTGCGAAAAAAATTAGACATCAAAGTATATGTCGATGCAGATGGAGATGATCGCCTGATGCGGATTATCTGGCGCGATATAGAAGAACGAGGGCGCTCCTTCCAGCAGGTTCTTGAACATTATGAGACTTTTGTCAAACCCATGCATCTTCAATTTATTGAACCCACAAAACGTTATGCCGACATAATTGTTCCCCAGGGTGGGCAAAACAGGGTAGCGATCGAATTGCTATCGTCCCGGATAAAAACACATATAAACCTGAATACGTTTGAAATAAAGTCTTCCGGAAAAAATAAATAAGGAAATAATTCTTATTTAAATCAGGTTCCGGTACGCATGGCTTCTACCGGATCAAGTCTTGAAGCTGAAAAAGCAGGTACAATCCCCGCAATTAACCCGATAATGACTGAAACTCCAAT
>JALNWE010000035.1 GCA_023231065.1 Bacteroidales bacterium | reverse complement strand
TTTTCGTTTTGTATCAGAGCAAAGATAGAATTTTTTTAACTCTGGATGAATCTTTGATATACGAAAGCAGTAACGCTGGTTTTTTGTAACCATGTTATGCTCCAGCGAGCTTTTCTGGGCACTCACTTTACACTTCATATTTGAAGCTCTCCAAATGGTAAAATCAGAGGTGTCTACAATCATCCTCCCATCTCCTCCAATGATCCTCCAATTAAGGACCAATTAAAGACCAATTAAAGACCAATGATCCTCTAACCGTTCTCCCATCTCCTCCAATGATCCTCCCATGGTTCTCCCTGCGTTTCCAATGGTTCTCCATGGTTCTCCCATGGTTCTCTTTTCCAATCATTCTCCCATCTCCTCCAATGGTTCTCCCTTTTCAATCTACGTTTCGCTCCTGACTTTCTTAAACCGCGAAGACACGAAGACGCCAATAAAAATTATAAATAAGTTTCGCGCCTTTGGGATTGGCGGTGAACCGGAGGTTTCGCTCCTGACTTTCTTAAACCGCGAAGACACGAAGACGCCAATAAAAAGTATAAATAAAATTCGCGCCTTAGCGACTTAGCGGTGGATTGGAGGTTTCGCGCCTGACTTCTTAAACCGCGAAGACACGAAGACGCCAATAAAAATTATAAATAAAATTCGCGCCTTAGCGACTTAGCGGTGGATTGGAGGTTTCGCGCCTGACTTCTTAAACCGCGAAGACACGAAGACGCCAATAAAAATTATAAATAAAATTCGCGCCTTAGCTACTTAGCGGTGGATTGGAGGTTTCGCGCCTGACTTCTTAAACCGCGAAGACACGAAGGCGCCAATAAAAATTATAAGTAAAATTCGCGCCTTTGCGACTTAGCGGTGAACTGGAAGTTTCGCGCCTGACTATTTTAAACCGCGAAGACACGAAGACCTAATAATAATTATTTACATAGCGATGAATGCCTTCAATAAATACAGGAACATTAAAATTGATCAGGAATCCTAATCTTTTATCTGATAGTTTTAGATAGGAAATTACCTGAGCAACATGCACCGCTAATAGGTTTTCAACTGCTTTAACTTCGATGATGATCTCATTTTCTACTAGAATATCAATCCGAAAGTCCTTTTTCAATCTTTGCCCCCGATAATACAGTGGAATTAGAACTTCCTCTTCGGATTTGATCTTTCTGACTTTCAATTCCTCCACGACACAAGACCGGTACACGGATTCCAGTAAGCCCGGCCCAAGTTCTTTATGAACCCTATAACAGGCATCTACTAATTGTGTTGCAAAATACTCGAAATCTTGTTTTTTCATTGTTATTATAAGATATTTTTCCTGCTTAATCAGATTTCACCATAAAAGGTAATCAATTTATTATAAATAAATTTCGCGTCTTTGCGACTTAGCGGTGAACTGGAAGTTTCGCGCCTTTGGGATTGTCTGTGGATTGGAGGTTTCGCTCCTTTGCGACCTGGCGGTGAAAGTAAAAGATTGGAAAGGATGGGAGTACCATTGGAAAATACCGGTCGAAAATGTTTTTCCCGTGAAGTTGAAAAAAATGGGTTTCTTATATTACCTTTTGGGAGGAAACAGGATTAAGAAGAAAAAAAGAAATATTTGAAAGGCCAGAGACCGCCAATAACGTTCAATTCCAGGGTAAGGAAGATACCGGGAAACGGGAAAAGCGGATAAAAAGTCTGACAAATTGAGTAACTTCGCATAAATTGAATTTAGAATGAAAACGCATCATAAAATAATAAATGGAGACAGCAGACAAATGTCAGAATTACCTGACAATTCGGTGCATCTGGCAATTACTTCGCCTCCATACTGGCAACTCAAAGACTATGGAACTGACAATCAAATTGGCTTCCATGATAGTTATGAAAATTACATCAACAACCTGAATTTAGTCTGGAAAGAATGTTACCGCGCGCTTCACAATGGTTGCAGGTTGTGTATAAACATTGGCGACCAATTTGCAAGAGCAGTATATTACGGTCGTTATAAAGTCATTCCGATTCGTGAAGAAATTATCAAATTCTGTGAAAACATAGGATTTGACTATATGGGCGCTATTATATGGCAAAAAGTAACGACTTCAAACACAACCGGCGGTGGCGTTCAAATGGGTTCCTATCCTTATCCGAGAAACGGTATTTTGAAACTTGACTATGAATTTATTCTCGTTTTCAAAAAACTTGGTGACGCGCCAAAGCCGACAAAGGAGCAAAAAGAGCTTTCTAAGATGACTGCTGAAGAATGGAACATTAACTTTGCAGGACATTGGAATTTTGCAGGAGCAAGGCAAGATGGACACATTGCAATGTTTCCGGAAGAATTGCCAAACCGACTCGTTAAAATGTTTTCTTTTGTTGGTGAAACTATACTTGACCCGTTTTTAGGTAGCGGTACAACAGCATTGGCGGCAAAAAAATTAGACAGGAATTCGGTTGGTTTTGAAATCAATCCTGAATTTATCCCATTCATCAAAGAAAAATTGGAAGTTCATCAGAAGGACCTGAACGGAACAACTTACGAGTTTATAACTCAAAATCAATCGCCCATCGACTTTGAAAAAGAAATCAATAAACTGCCTTACATTTTCAAAGACCCACACACCCTGGATAAAAAAATTGATGTAAAAAAGTTGCAGTTCGGCTCTAAAATTGATAAAGACAGCTCAACCAAACGGGAAGGACTTTATATAGTTAAAGAAGTCATCAGCCCCGAAATAATAAGGTTAAACAATGATTTAACCGTAAAACTTATTGGCGTCAAGGAAGACCCAACTGCCAATGGGAAAGCGACTTCATTCCTGATTGAAAAAACAAAAGGAAAACGAGTATTTCTCAAATATGATGTTGAAAAATACGATAGTAAGAATAATTTGCTTTGCTATCTGTACCTGGAAAACAAAACTTTTATTAATGCTCATTTGATTAAAAATGGTCTGGTACAGGTGGACCTTAGTATAAATTTCAAGTATAAGGACAAATTCATAAAATTAAGAAATGAATAAAGAGCAACGTAAAGCATAAATTTTATCGATTATTTATAACTCTCATAATCAAATTTTGTATGTCAAAAGAATGGATTACAGGATCCGAAGGGGAAAACTTAAAATTCAAAAGAGAAACTCTCTTGAATTATGGAATGAATAGGTGGGGATTAAATAAAGCTCATAGTGTTGGATCCACATCAGAACTTATAAGAACTTGTGCCCCAACGAAATATAAAGAATGGGAAGAATTCTATTTTACAAAAGCCACACAGAAGAAAAATGATGGTTTAAGGATTACACGTGAATATATCGCTGGACTTGGCCAGACACTTTATGTCAAACTATCTGAGGTAGTTCAAAACGAATTAATCTCTATTACCGAAGAAGAATGTATTGATTATGCATATAACCTGGTCCTTAATAGGACTTACGAAGGTTATAAAACAGAAATTGAAACTATATATGGACAATTAGAAGGCGCTGTTGAAAGAAAAATTGAACCGGCGCCAGATAATTGGGATAGAACTTATGGTGTTGATTTCTTCATAAAAATCAATGACAAATTCATAGGGATTCAAATAAAGCCGATTGTTTCCGGTCAGGCATTAAACCACTATCAATGGATAGAAATGCACAAAGTCAATCATGCAAAATTTGAAAAGGAATTTGGTGGAAAAGTATTCTTTGTTTATTCTACAAAAAGTTCCGCAGGGAAAAAGACTATCTATAATACAGAAGTAATTGAGCAAATAAGGAATGAAATTGCCCGGTTAAAAGGGTGATAAAAAACACCAAATCTATCGCATACAAATCTGGATTGTTTTTCAAACCACTATTATTTCGCGCCTTTGCGACTTAGCGGTGAACTGGAAGTTTCGCACCTTTGCGACTTAGCGGTGGATTGGAGGTTTCGCGTCTTTGCGACTTAGCGGTGGATTGGAGGTTTCGCGCCTTTACGGTTTCGTAAATCCCTTATCTTTGTGTGTTTTTAACTGCTTTTCCTGCTGTGGCCCATGCTTTGAACAAATATTTCTCCCACCTCGAGCCCATTGTCAAAGGGTTGCCGCATAAACCGGGGGTATATCAATATTTCGACGAGAAGGACCGGATTATTTATGTGGGGAAAGCCAAGGACCTGAAAAAGCGGGTCAGCTCGTATTTCGCCAAAATAAACTCCATCAGCGGAAAAGTACAAATGCTGGTACGCCGGATCGCCGATATCAAATACATCGTGGTGGAAACGGAACAGGATGCCCTCCTCCTGGAGAACAACCTGATCAAGAAATACATGCCGCATTACAATGTGGCGCTTAAAGATGACAAGACCTTCCCGTGGATCTGTATCAAGAACGAACCTTTTCCGAGGATTTTTCCAACCCGCCACGTGATCCGCGACGGCTCTGCTTATTTCGGCCCCTACGCCAATGTCCGGCTGATGCATACTTTGCTCGAACTGTGCCGCCAGCTTTATCCCCTGCGTAATTGTTCGCTCAGCCTGACCGATAAAAACATCCAATCGGGGAAGTTCAGGGTTTGCCTGGAATACCATATCGGGAACTGTAAAGGGCCCTGCCAGGAATTCCAGGCCCGCGAAGATTACGACAGCTCCATCGCGGCGATCAGGGAAATCATCCGCGGGAACATCACCATGGTGGCCCGTCAGTTACGCGACCTGATGATGGAATACGCAGGTCGCGAAGAGTTTGAAAAAGCCCATTATGTCAAGGAGAAACTGGCCCTGCTTGACAAATACCAAAGCAAATCCACCGTGGTCAATCCTTCCATTAACGATGTGGATGTCTTTTCCATCTCATCGGAAGGTTTATCGGCCTATGTGAATTTCATGAAGGTGATGAACGGCGCCATCATCCAGGTCCATACGCTGGAAATGCAGAAAAAACTGGATGAAACGCCCGAAGAACTGCTTTCCCTGGCCATCACGGAGATCCGGCAACGGTTCGAAAGCATTTCACCGGAGATCATCGTCCCCTCCCTTCCCGATTATACTTTACCGGGAATTACTTATACCGTCCCGAAAATCGGGGATAAGAAAAAACTGTTGGTCCTTTCGCAACGCAATGTCAGGTATTACCAGCTCGAAAAAGAAAAGCAGAAGGAACTGGTTGACCCGGAACATAAAAGCAGGCGGATCATGGATACCATGATGAAGGATCTCCGGATGACTGAATTGCCGGCTTATATAGAATGTTTCGACAACTCCAACATCCAGGGCGCCAGTCCGGTCGCAGCCATGGTCTGTTTTAAAAATGGCCGTCCCGACAAAAGCGAATACCGCCATTTCAATATTAAAACCGTGGAAGGCCCCGATGATTATGCGTCAATGGAGGAGATCGTTTTCCGCAGGTACAAGCGTTTGCTGGACGAAAAGAAACCATTGCCCCAGCTTATCATCGTCGATGGGGGGAAAGGCCAGTTGGGCGCGGCCATGAAAAGCCTGGAGAAACTTGGATTACAGGGAAAAATGACCGTGATCGGGATTGCCAAAAGGCTGGAGGAGATCTATTACCCCAATGATCATTTCCCGATGTACTTAGACAAAAAATCAGAGACCCTCCGGATCATCCAGCAGATGCGCGATGAAGCGCACCGTTTTGGGATCGCCCACCACCGCCGCCGCCGTGAAAAAGCAGCCCTCAGCCCGCAACTGACCAAAATCCCCGGCATTGGCAATACCCTCAACCAGAAACTCCTCTGTACATTCAAATCGGTGAAAAACATCAGGTCAGCCACCCTCGAAGAACTACAGGAAACCATCGGAAAAGCCAAAGGAAAAATCGTTTACGAACACTTTAACCTTTTTCATCCCTAAATCCTCATTCCCGGATCCTGACCCTTATCGCGCTCCCCGCCAGGCATCCTGCTGCATCTGCAATGAAATCATAGATGTCGCCCTGCCGGTTTGGGATGTAAAATTCCTGGAGAAGCTCCGTGAATACACCTAATAAGATACCGGCCGACAAGGCTATGAAAACCGCGTGTCCCTTCAGAAAAGGGAATTGATCCTGGTTCTTATATCCCCTGATCTGGAGCCAGGCATAAACCCCGAAAAGAAACAGATGGACCAGCTTGTCGGGCTTGAACAAGTCAGCAAAAACCGGCAATTTAGGTAATACCTGACCGGGCAAGGTATTGAGCACGATGATAAAAACCGCCCAGAGAAGGCTCCAGCGGTTTTGTTTCAGGAAGGTCAGCAAGTCCTGGTGTTTTTGCAGGAATGGCGGGTTATTCCTTTATAAGCTCCTGGTATTTGGCAGCATCCAATAATCCGGAGGTTTCGGTAGGATCGGTCATCCTGATCTTGACGACCCAGCCATTGCCATAAGGGTCCTTGTTGATGGTTTCAGGACTGGTGGTCAGGGTTTCGTTAAACTCCAGGATTTCCCCTGAAACAGGCATAAAGATATCCGATACGGTTTTTACGGCTTCGATGGTGCCAAAAGCCTCATGTTTTCCAAGTTGTTCCCCTACGGTTTCGACTTCAACAAAAACGACATCGCCTAATTCATGCTGGGCAAAATCGGTGATCCCGATCCAGGCCTGATCGCCTTCAACTTTCAACCATTCGTGGTCTTTTGTGTACTTGAGATTTGCAGGAACGTTCATAAATGTAATGTTTTTAAGATTTTTTCAAATGTATGGTTTTTTTCTGTATTGTCAAGTAAAGTGTTAAAAAACCAATCCGTTGTTCCGGCAGGTTATTGCGACATGGTAAACCGCAGGGAGATGCCGCCACGCGTGTTCGACGTGCGGTATTGGTTGGAAACATAGGGTGAATTGATAACTTTGTCGAAATAGAAGCGGAGGGTGAACTGCTGGCTGAGGTTGTAATCGGCCGAGAAGTTGAGCGACATGACCTGCTGACCAACCGACACCTGGTTAATGTCCTGATCAACGCGGCGCAACACGGTTTTGTTCTGGCGGATTGAAAAATCAAGTTTCAGCGCCAGATCGCTGTTGGTTTTTGTCTTTTTCCCACCCCCGAACAGCCCGGAGAAATTCAGGTGAATGCCTTTAATCCGGTAACCCAATCCCACGATGTATTCGTTGCTGGTGATTTCGGTGAGTTGATTATTGGTGATGGCAAAGGAGACATTGCGCGACTTCCGCATTTCGAGGTTTGCCAGAAAGCTGTTCAAAAACCCAAGATCGATTTTTATAAGCGGGCTGAATTGTTCTGTAATTGAAACGACCGTCATCTGGTATTGCGGGATAAAGTTGCCGGCATCATCGATCACGGCCGGCATGCTGTTCCTTTCACCGTACAGGATGCTTGTATTGAAACTCCCGACGCTGTAAGTCGAAAGATAAGCATGGGTGAGGGTCAGGGTCCTTAACCATGTTTTAAAGAACTTCAGTTTGGCAAGCCCGTCGTAAGTTACCCTCCAGTTGGGAAGCGGGATCGAGGGGAAGGCCGTCAGTTTGATCTTGCCAGGGTCCTTCCCGGTGTAAGCCGACAGGAAGGACATGATCAATACTTCCTGATCGGTGGCCCCATATCCCTGCGGATATCCCGTTGAATCAACGATCCCGACCGAATTTGGATTCAGGGCGGCCAGGCGCATGGCCATTTGTTGCCGGTAACTTTTCATCCGTTCGAAAGTGGAGGATTTGCCGAATTCATCTTCCTGATCGAAGGATGTACCGATCATGATATACGACATGGTAAAGCTACCCTGGTCCGTGGGGGAATATGAATGGAAATTCCCGGAAGCATCGGCTTTGTAATACTCCTGGTGGGTTTTTGAATATTGCCGGTTGGCGGTGATCTCAATCCGCAGGTCGCGAATGGGTTCCAGACTGATGTTGATGGTCAGGTTCTCGTTGAATTTATTGACATAGGCTGTATTCAACATGGTATCGGAAGTGAGCCAGTCGTGTTCCGTGGCAGCGGAACGTATGTCGCGCTGGTCGCCGAAAACAAACCCCAACCCCGGAGCGTTGACACTCCAGTCATTTCCAAGGGCATTGGGCTCAGGGGTAAATCCGGGCATCAGGATCCCGTTCCCCTGCGCATAATTAAACTTGACATTTCGGATCCCCATCAGGAAACGCAAGGAGCCTTCAAGGATCATGGCGCCAACATGACTGGGGGGTTTCTCCGCCTTGATGCTATCCTGTTTGGTCATAATCTTGTCTTTGGGCACTTTGGGAGGTTCCGGCTTTTTGTTCCTTACGTTGGTTGACCCCTGGTTGATCTTTTTCAGATATGGGACCTTGTTGTACAAGTTGACCAGGTTCAGTCCGCCATTCAGTACTTTATTGTTGGTATTTTCAATGGTATTCCCGTATTGTGCCTGGATCGATAGCGGAGAGGCATTCCAACGGTAGTTGGCCTGATAGCCGGCATTCAGGGTGATAAAGTCAAGATAAGGGATTTTCCCGATTGGCACTTCCCAGGTTACGCTGAAAGCCTGGTTGTAATTGTTCATGGTACCAAAGGAGAAGATCTCGTTCCAGATCTGGTCGCGGTTCGACCGGTCGATCTGTCCCGGCGGCTCGTTGATAAAGGCGCTTGCATTGGCCAGCAGGGTGAACTTCAGTGATTTTGCAAAATCATATTTCAGGTCATACAACCGGGTCCAGTCCCATTTTTTAAGATAGAAAGTCTCCATTGGCACGATGGCCGCACTTTTATTCCGGAATTTCCGTTGCTGGAATTCGCGGTTCATATCGGTCCGGAAGGTAAACGATTTGGGGAGGTAATAAAAGTTGAAATCCTTGATCAGGGTAAAAGCTTTGGTCCTGCCCAACGCTTTAGACTTCTGGAACGGTTGTATGTTTTTGGGTTGCGTTGAGAAAGTATAACCCAACCCTCCGGTGTATTTTTTCTTCAGGTCATATTCCACATCCACATCCCGTTGATAGGTCTCAGAATAAGCGTAACTGATGTTGAAATTCTCTATGTCATAGATCCGTGGTTTTTTGTCGCCTGTCCGGTCTTTCCTGACATTCATCAGGTTAAAGTTTTTACGTTGGACATAAGTTTCAGTCAATCTGCGGATGGAGTCTTTCTCTTCTTTGGTATCGTAAGAACGAAGCACATCGCTCAGGTAAAGGTCAGGATTGAGGGGATCGTAAAGCGGGCTGTTTTTTTGCATGGAATAATCGAAGTGTACCGGGATCCGTACACCGGATTTGGCCGGGAAAAATTTGCCCAGGTCGAGGTCGGTATCGAATCCGAAGATGGTTATTGCTTCCATAATCCGCTGGGTTTGTTTCTGTTCAAGGTACCCAAAACCGGCGCTGCTATAACTTCCATTGAGTTGTATCCTCCCTAAATCGGCCAATTCGACAGCTACGCGGGCCTGGGCCGCCCATCCACCATGTTTGTTGAAATCAGAGAGACGCAATTCATCCACCCAAACCTCGGCACATTTCGACTGCCCGTCGTCATCAGGCGCGGAAGCGCTTTTTTTAGGATTTCTGAGCCCGATCATGATGGCCCTGACATCACTGATAGTAGGCGATCCTACCACGGTTATTTTATTGGCCCCGTCGTACTCCACATAAGGGGTCCCGGAAGTCAGTTCAAGTCCCTGGTCGCGAAGGGCCACCTGCCGGTCATATTTCACCTGTACCAGCCGGTCCAGCTCAATATTAAAGGCATTGCTTTCCGGCCAGATCGCATCCGGGTTATCCGCCCGCGTCCCCCAGGCCGTAAAACTGAGCGGGATTTCGTATTCATAATAATTTTCAGTAAAATCAGACCCGATCCGCATAAAAATGGTCACATCACCGGTCTTCAGGTTTTGGCTCCTGATCGCCTGCTCGGCATGGACATACATCTGTAACCGTTTGAACTGGCGGAAATCAAATTCAGTGGTCTTATAGGCGCCACGGGCATCGCCATCCACCAGGTTGCAGATCTTGAACGACATTGATTGTTCATTGAGCTTCTGCATGTTGGTCGATCCCCAGTTGGTCTCTCGTTGAATCCCCGGAGGCATGACATAAGGAATGGGCTGTTTGCTCCCATTTTCTTCGATACTAACAGTCGCGATATCGAATTCCGTGGAATTCTGGTAATCATCGGGGATATATTCGCCAGGCGACAGCAAACTGTTGGAATACTTGCGCCATTCCCCGCGCGTAAGTTCAAGGGTGGCAAAACGGCAAACGACCGGCCGCTGAAAGTTCTTGAAGAACATACGCATAAACCGGATCGAGGTGAAATCGGAGAGGTTCCCCACTACCTTGTCGGGCGTCCTGATAGGGATCTTGAACTGGTACCAGTTGACCGAACCACGGGTCCCATCGGCTAACGGGATATCGGAGGCGCGATAGACATTGGTGATGTAATTGGATCCCGCTTTCATCTGATCACGGCGTAACTGGACCACATACTGGTAATACCGTTCAGACTCGCTGAGCGTATTGTCCTTGTTGATATCTTCCACGTTGGGCAAAGAAGTGGCAAGGGTCGGGTAACTTTCGGGTGATTGGCCCGAAGTAGGCGAATTTCCATCGGGGCCGTTATATTTTTTATACCGGTTCAGAATGCTGCTGAATTGCGGGTCGCTATCATAATCTGATCCCCTGAAGTAATGGAAGTCATCGCTCGATGGGTCGGTTGAAGCATTCTTATAAGCGCCGGAAGAAGGCCCGAATTTATTTCTGATCACTTCGACATAGCCGGGGCCGAAAAACGAAAGCTCATCAGCGTCGCCAAGCCCATCATAGCCAACATCCTGGTAAGGACGGGAGGCCGGATCATTATCAAACGCATCCACGAGGGCCTGCAATTGTGGCACGCGGCCCCAGATGGTGGTGTCAACACCCTGCACAACACTGGTTGTCGGAAGCCCGTTTTCAAAACTTTTTCGTCCATCCCGTAAAATATCCTCAGAGATATCGCCCAGGTTAAAATAAAGTTGCCCGGTATTCAGGGAATCATAAATGAACGGGTCCATCATCCAGAATTCGATGTACTGAATGTTCGTGGCATCGAAATCGGTGCTTTCCATCTTCCGCATAATGCCTCCCCAGCGGGTTTCCGGCGCAACCAGTGTCCCATCCTCGTTCAGTCCACTGGAAAAGGAGGATGGCAAAACATCAAAGTTGTTGGGCCCTTTTTCCGAAGGATAATAGGCCATGTTCAGGATGGACATATTTACCGGCACGCCGTTTAGCGGTTGTTTGTTCGGGAAGATTTCAGTTTCCCATACCTGACGGACATATTGGTTTGACAATTCCTCGTTGGAGACATTGGGTGGGATCAGGCTGGTATTTTTGTCATAAAAAAGCGGGTCGATCACATACCAGGCTAATTTAGCCCGGTTGAACCCGTAAGCAAGATCTGTCCCCGCGGCGCCTTCGGGGAAAAAGTCGGTTGTGGTCTGCCCCTGGGGCGTACTGGCCATAAACCAGGTACCGATATTTTTCAGGTCGATGGTTGACTTGGCGCCTTCAAAATCGTCGATATAGGTGGTTCCTGCTTTTCCAATAGCTTTGGAGTGCCCCGGGATAAAATGGGCGAATTCAGCGTCAACGGAAATGCTTGATGGCGCCTTAGTGGAGATCAGCGGCAGCGCATCGATAAAACGGGTGATCAGCCTGGACTGGGTCTTATACGAAAGGTTTATTCCCCAGATGGTATTCGACATGGGTTCATCTCCGTAGTTGACTTTTTCCGTCAAAGGCCGTTCATTGAGGTTCAGAATGGTAGCCCCAATCATGAAATCCTTGTTCAGCTTATAGTCGATATGCGCACCCATCAGCCGCTTGGTCTGCACGTTGAACATTTCGTTACTTTCAAGCGAGATGCTGATCGGCGTTCCCGAATTAAGGATCCCTTCGTTGATGATCCTCACCCGTCCCAATGTATAATCCACCGTATAATCCACGTTTTCTGTTAGTTGGATACCAGCGGCAGTAACCTTGACCGAACCGGCAGGCACATTCAGGGCATTGAGGGAAACTTCAGAGCCGCCTGATGATTTATAATAACCATCCAGGAAAAATTTATTTTTATCAGGATACTGGCGGGCCATGGTTTTGGTCATGGTATACAGCGAATCGAAGCAATATTTGTTGGCTAACTCAATCGAACCTTTGGGATCATTGATGTCCAAAATGGAATCGCGCAAATCTTCGCCGAAAGGTTCGAGGACCGTAAAGAAGATCCTTCCGTTGGATGCCTGGATCGTACCCCCGGAGGTCACAGCCCGGTCGATAAAGTCAAACATTCCATCCGAGGGAGGGTTGAATTGCTGGTTTAGGTTATCGAAGTTCAGTACCCGCAGCAGGGGAGTCCCTTTGATCCTTCCTTCCCCGATATAGGCAGTCGGCACTCCGTTGGCATTCCCCGAATAGAGGATGTTAAGGTTAAAATCGTTGGCCTGTACCTGATAAGCGTTCAGGGCATATACGTTTTTCATCATCAGGTTCCAGGTCGGGACCTTTGTATTCAGGGAAGTGCTTTTCAGCAATTTCACCATAAGGCACTGGGGATTGTTGATGCCCTGATCGGAAAACTCCCCTACCTGGCGAACGACAGTATCCCCGACAACCTGGTACTGATAAGCCACAGCAAGGGTCTGGTCCGAATTGAGGGCAGTGTTCAGCGAAATGAACCCCAGCTTTGGATTGTAACTGTACTCGGTAGGTAATAATTTCCGCGCACTTTCTACTTTTTCAAAATCCTCCCCTGAAATCATCATAAAGGGAGGCCCTTTCAGATAATCGGTTACCGTGTTGATGTTGCGTACCTTGGTGGTATCAGCAGGATTTGGCATGATCACCTGGAAGAGATTATTGGAATTATTGGAGGGGAACTTACGCCCAGGATCCCCCGTGAACAAACGGGTATTATAGGGCTGATATTCGCCCAGGTCCATAAAAGCGACGATATTCCGGTTTTCCGTAACGGCAGCGCCCACGTTGGTGACCCAAACTTCGATTTTCAGGATGTTGACATTCGAATTGATAATCGGAAGTTTGGCAAGCGACTGTTTATAGGTATTCCGAAAATTCTGTCCGATGAAAAAGTGTTTATTTTCTTCATATTCATCAGCCCTGATGTTGAACCTTGTCTGCTGGGCATTTCCCTGGACGATAATATTTTTTGATTCGCTTTTTTGCTGGGAATAGAGAGCGGTTACCGTGACCCTGCCAAAACGGAGTTTCGTCTTGAGCCCGAAAAGGCTTTCCGTCCCCCGGATAAGATTGGTGGTGAGGGGCAAATTTACGTCACCGCCTTCGATCAGCTGGACAATGTCGTCCTCTTTGCCTTCGTATTTCAACTTCAACTTGTTTTCGAATTCGAAAGTGGCTTCGGTATTATAATTGACTTTGAACTCGATTTTATCGCCGATCTTGGCGATGACATTCATCTGGATTTTTTCATCGAAATCGAAGTTGGTCTGGCGGCGCTGACGGGTATTGAGCATGGGATCGTCGCGGCGGTTCGATACGATCCCGAAACTGATTTCGGCTGAACCCTGCGGGCGGATATCGACGGTATTACTCCCGAAAATGGTCTCAAACACTTTTCCCGGGATGATGATTTTTGGAATGACCCCCTTGGCATTGTCAATGCTGGCCGCCTCCGAACGCTCTTTCCAGTAATTGTTGATCATGGTCTGCATATCCATGTCCTGATACTCCTCAAAAGTGAGGGTGGTCGGGATCCGGTACCGGGTTTCCCCGATCATGTAGATATAATAATACTGCCGGGTAACCGGATCATATTCAATGACGGTTTTGATATTGGAAGGATTTTTAAGAAACAGGCCGTGTTCTTTTCCCGACCCTGGCATGACCTGGTCTTCTGTAAATGGATAAACCAGGCTTATCGAATCGCCCTTGACAAGGGTGTCGGGAGGAGCCCAAAAACGCCATGCCATTCCAAAATTGTCCGTTGCTTTACCGGCATTCACCGGAAAACGAACGGCAACAAGGAGGGCCAGGCAGACAAGACAGTATAAAGACTTATTCTTCACTAAGGTATTACGAGATGAATAGTTGCGGAACACGGACGCTTATAAAATTTGCAGCGCCTGTTTGATCAGTTGTTCCACTGTCAGGCCTGTTCCTTCCTTTTCGATGATTTTAGATAATGCTTTATCTGCAAGCATCTTGGGGAAGCCCAGAATGATCAATCCAGATAACGCTTCTTCTTTCTTTGTATTGTGCAGAAATCCCGATTTTTCATGCGGGACCATCTCCTTTGAGATCTTATCTTTTAAATCGATGATGATGCGTTGCGCCGTTTTTCCTCCTATTCCTTTGACCCTTTGCAGCAAAGGGGCATCACCGCTCGCGATGGCATTAAAAACCTCCTCCGGCGAAAGCGATGACAGGATCATGCGCGCCGTATTGACGCCCACCCCCGAAACGGTGATCAACTGACGGAACAATTCCCGTTCTCCCGGATCCGCAAACCCGTATAGCAACATGTCATCCTCCCGGACTACCAGATGGGTGTAAAGGGTACAGGGTACATCCTCGCGGAGCTGTGAATAGGTGTTAATGGAAATGTTCAGAAGATAACCGATGCCACCAGTCTCAACGACCACATATCCCGGTGTCCTTTCCATCAGTCTTCCCTTGATATAATCATACATGGGTATTCACTATTAAAGCTTAATCCATCAGGTTATTATCACGCAATGCCTGCTCTGTTTCGCGGAGTGAGACCGGTTTCGAAATGATCTTCTTTTCACGGTCGAGGAGAAACAAGGTCGGCGTGGCATAAATGTTATAATCATCACACGATTTAGCTGCATACCCTTTTAATTCCGATCCGTTGATCCAGTTCAGCTTATTTTCCTTTAAAAATCCGGTCCAGGCTGTCCGGCTGGTATCTATCGATACGGCTATGACCTCAAACCGCTTGGTTTTCTGCTGGTTGTAGATCTCTTTCAACCGTGGCATCATGGCAACGCAATGGGGACACTGGGTGGACCAGAAAACAAGCAGGGTGTACTCGGCTGATATATCCGATAACCTCACAGGTTTTCCTTTGGTATCCGGGACCTCTAATGGCAGGGCGGGATTCCCGATAGCCAGTTTTTTAAAGGTGTCCAGTCTTTTTTGCAGGGCGCTTTTCCGTGTCTGGTCCTCACAGGCATAAGGATCCTGGAAATTATCGGCAATATAAGTGATCACTTCATCAAAATGGAACTTATCGAAACCGTTCACCAGATAGTCAAGCCAGTACTTGAAAACCTCTGCATTCACCGAAGCGGCGCTGAGCATGATGGTCACGGCTTTGATAAATTCCGCTTCGAGCTGTTTCTGTGTTAACCGGTTGTTCGAATAGAGCGATAAATAGGAAATGGCTTTATTCGGGAATGCCGTGGTCCGTAAAAGCGCAGTATCACTAAAATTAACAAGATCGAAATAGTGTTGTTTCAGAAAATTGATCCGTTGCTCCTTATCCAGTGCAGCCGGGATGAACGGGGTTTGATAAACGCCGGCCATACGGACGGCAAAGGCATCGGGATAAAGGGCAACCAGGGAATCATAAAAAGCCTGTTGTTTCCGTTGGATCCCTTCCATTTCATTGACCACTCCCGTATAAAACGAGTCCCTGACGGGATAATAGTCCACGACCGGCATCAGTAACTGTAACCGTGTCTGGTTAATACGGTCCAGTAAGGAATAGTCCCGGTTGATCTTGTTCTCCATGGATGAAATGATCTTCAGGCTATCCTCCGGATTATCCCGCGTAGTCTTAAAAAGGATATTTTCCCGGTTCCAGATCAGGTCAATCTTTTCATTTTTACCCCATTGTACGCGGTACATGCCTGGTAAGCGTTGGGGAGATAAAATAAACCGGAAATGGCCGGACGAATCTGTCAGGACAGAATCTACCTTCGAAGCGCGTTCTCCGTAATAGCTGTATAGAGAGACCCGGTCAGTAGCAAGATGGCGGACCGTCCCTTCCAAGGTGTTCTGACCCTGAACAAAAATGGTCAGGGCGACAAACAACATCAATAAAATGTTTTTCCTGGAGATAAGCATCAAAGTTCGATCATTTCTTCTTTTTACCGCTTTTTTTCTCCGGGGCCATCGGCCCCAATAATTCAGATAATTTCTTCTGGAGTTCTTCTCCTCTGAGGTTCCTTGCAATGATTTTCTGATCTTTATCCAATAGCACATTGGCCGGGATGGAGTTCACGCCATATAATTTACCGGCTGCATTGCCCCAGCCCTTCAGATCCGAAACATGGCCCCAGGCGAGTTTGTCGTCCCTGATCGCTTTTAACCATTTATCCCTGTTCTGGTCAAAGGAACATCCCAAAATATCGAAACCTTTTTTATGATAGGATTGATAGGCTTTTACCACGTTGGGATTTTCAGCCCGGCAGGGAGAACACCAGGAAGTCCAGAAATCGATCAGGACGATTTTTCCTTTCAGCGAGGAGAGCGCTACAGGGTTCCCTATGGAATCATTCATGGTGAAGTCGGGGGCTTGCTTCCCGATGGCCACACTTTGCAGGATCCCGATACGCTTTTTTATGGCCTGTGTGTAAGTAGATGCGTTCAGGGCGGTATCAAAGTTTACAACGATCGCTTCAAGATCGGGCAGCTCAAATTGCCAGCTGTTACGCATGATTATATATGGGGCTACCACTGATTTCCCGTTTGCTTTGGCAAAATCGATCAGCTTTTGCTTCAACTCTTTGTCGAGGGTCCCCGATATGGAGTCGGTCCGCTTCATCGTTGCCGAATCATTGGCGTCCCTGGCATTTTTCCATTCGCGATAAACTACTTCCATTTTCCGGCTCACTTCTTCTGACAAGGTCACGAATTGCTGATAAATATCCTGGGATGCAGAACCTTTGATCTTCGATTTGTCAGCGCTATCGGGATAGATTTCGACATCTATTTTTCCGTTTTCCATGAATACGGGGACAAAAACCTGTTTGTCGGGCATGGCAATAAACCACATTTCAGGCAATCCGAGTTTTCCCTTGAAAGTGAATTTTCCCTTATCAAGTTTAACAGAATCAATTTTCTGCCAGTTATCGGCATTGAATTTCTGAAGAAAAACCATCCCGGTATCGATCCCTTTGATGGCGCCTTTGAGCGTATAACGATCTTTATTACCTGTGCAGGATGTAAGAATTATGCCAGTCAGCAGGATGAATATAAGTTTTTTCATGCATGGACCTCCTTAATAGATTATGTTTACAAAAGTACGGCTTTTTGTGAAATAAAATAAATCCCTATTTTTACAGGAAAATATCCTTCTATGAAGCGTGTCATTTCCCTGACAGTTTTTATGCTGTCGCTGCTTATTTACACAGGTTTGCAGGCTCAGCCGCAGGTTCAGGACCCTGACTTACCCCGCTATGATTTATCGTTTCAGCCAGTCCTTTACACGGTTGGCTATGCTCACCTCGATACCGAATGGAGATGGGATTATGAAGAAACGATCAATGTATTTCTGAAAAACACCCTCGATGAGAATTTTCAGCGGTTTGAAAAATTCAAACCTTATGTTTTTACCTTTTCAGGAGCGCGCCGTTACCGCATGATGAAAGAGTATTATCCCGCCAAATACGATAAACTGAAAAAATATATTGCACAGGGACGCTGGTTCGTGGGGGGCTCTTCCGTGGATGAATGCGATGCCAATATCCCCTCTCCCGAATCGGTGATCCGTCAGGTTTTATATGGAAACGGATATTTCAAAAAAGAATTTGCAAAACAAAGTGTCGATTTTTTATTGCCCGATTGTTTTGGTTTTCAGGCACATCTTCCCTCTGCCTTAGCCCATGCGGGGCTCCTCGGCTTTTCGACGCAGAAGCTGGTATGGGGATCTGCCGTGGGCATTCCGTTCAACATCGGCAATTGGACCGGTCCTGATGGGAAAGGCGTGATAGCCGCCCTCAATGCCACGTCGTATTGCGGAGAGATAGTAAAACGGCTCGATACCGCGAAATATTGGGTTGACCGGGTCATGGAAAATGGTAAAAAATATGGTGTTTTCGCCGACTATCGCTATTACGGGGTTGGAGATGAAGGCGGGGCCCCGCGCGAACAGGATGTGGCCAACGCGGTCGGCAGCCTCGATCAGCCTGGCCGCCTGATCAACGTATATCTATGTTCCTCCGACCGGTTATTCCGCGATTTGAATGAAGACCAGAAAAAACAACTGCCATCCTACAGTGGGGATCTCCTGCTAACCCAGCATTCTGCCGGTTCCCTGACATCGCAATCGGCCATGAAACGTTGGAACCGGAAAAACGAACAATTGGCGCTTGCCACCGAACCCCTGGCCGTCATGGCCGAATGGCTGGGCGCCCTCGGATATCCCCGGCAAAGATTGAACGAAGCATGGTGGCTTGTCCTGGGAAGCCAGATGCATGATATCCTCCCCGGGACCTGTATCCCCAAAGCTTATGAATATGCATGGAACGACGAGATACTTGCCATGAACCAGTTTGCGGCCGGATTGGAAAGTTCTGCCGCGGCCGTGATCCATGCCATGGATACCCGCGGAAAAGGAAAAGCCCTGGTCGTTTATAACCCCCTCAGCATTGCCCGGAAAGACCTGGCGGAAGCGATTATAGCTTACCCCGAAGGCGCTCCCCAATGGGTTAAGGTTTTTGACGGAGATAATAATGAGATCCCGGTCCAGATCAGCCCGGTCAACAAAAACAGTATTAAAATCATGTTCGTCGCTTCTCTCCCATCCCTGGGATTGGCCTGCTACGATGTGGTTGCCTCACCCCAGCCAGGCCGGTATCCAACCGCCCTTACAGCCGGGAAAAATTTCCTGGAAAACGAATGGCTGAAAGTCACTGTGAACGCCGATGGCGATATCGCTAATATCATCGATAAAAAAACGGGACGGGAAGCGCTTTCAGCGCCGTCAAGACTGGTATTCCAGAAAGAGCATCCGGAATACTGGCCAGCCTGGAACATGGACTGGAACGACCGCCAGAAACCGCCTTCCGGTTATGTGAAGGGCCCCGCGACCATCACCCTGGTTGAATCAGGACCGGTGCGATCCGCGATAAAAATCGAACGGAATGCAGCCGGATCCGCTTTTACGCAATATGTTATCCTGATCGCCGGGAAAGAAAACGTACTGGTGCATAATTATATCGACTGGCAGTCGCGGGGCGTTAGCCTGAAGGCCTCTTTTCCGCTGACCGCCTCCAACCCTGTTGCCACCTATAACCTGGGATTGGGGACCATCGAAAGGGGAAATAACAACAAAGACAAATATGAAGTCCCTTCCCGCGAATGGTTTGATCTCACAGACAAATCGGGCGCTTTCGGGACAACCATTATTGAAAACTGTAAATTCGGCTCCGATAAACCGGATGATAAAACCCTCCGCCTGACCATGCTGTACACCCCGATCACGAATTTCTACCATGATCAGGCCACACAGGATTGGGGAAGCCATGAAATTATCTATGGCATCTATCCCCATAAGGGCGATTGGCGGACCGCATTATCAGAGTGGCAGGGACGGGGATTAAATCAGCCATTCAGATGTTTCCAGGCGCCCCAGCATTCAGGATTTTTAGGCAAATCTTTCTCTTTTGTCAGGATCTCTGTTCCACAGGTGGACCTTCGCACACTTAAAAAATCGGAGAACGGGAACTATTATATCATGCGGTTACAGGAACTCACCGGCCAGGATATCGCCAACGTGGAGATCAGCCTGGCAGGCAAAATAACAACGGCCTGGGAGGTGGACGGCCAGGAACAGCGGATTGGGGACGCCGTCCTGAAAAACGGAAAGCTGGTAACCGGTTTTACCAAGTTCGGTATCCGCAGTTTTGCCATCCAACCGGAACCTCCCCTGGAAAAGCTCACCCCGCCGGTCAGCCTGGAGCTCCCGATGCCTTTTGATCAGGATGTGGTTTCCGGCGATCGGGAAAGGAGCAACAACGGCCTTGATCCCCGCGGGGTTTCCATCCCGGCGGAATTGTTTCCCGACACCCTTAACGTGAATGGCATCTCTTTCAAATTAGGCAGAAAATCAGGAATGGAGAACAATGTCCTATCCTGCCGCGGACAAAAGATCCAGTTGCCAAAAACCGGCGCTTATAACCGGATTTATTTTTTAGCCGCAGCGCTGAAAGACACCAACGGAATTTTCAAAACCGGAAATAATAAAACCACTTTGCATATTCAATCATGCATCGGTAAAATTGGCCAGTTTGATAACCGGATATGGGATAAAAAAGGACGGATCAAAGGGTTGGATAAAGGATTTATCAAACGCGACGAAGTGGCCTGGTTTGCCACCCACCTTCACAAGGATACGGTGAACATCCCTTACCAGTATGCCGCTTTTTATCTATATTCCCTTGATGTCACCCCTGAAAATGGATCCATTCAGCTTCCTGAAAATGATGCCATTAAGATCTTTGCGATGACTTTGGCTGGAAATACCCTTGATCAGGTCATACCGGCTTTGGCGCTTTACGACGACTTCTCCGACCGGCAGGGAATGACGCTGCACCTCCCTTCCAGCTATGTGGACGAAAATATGGCCCCTTCCGCCTCCCTGACATTTGTCAACAAAAAAGACCTGAATGATCTTCCGGCCCGTTTGACCATGAAAGACTATGCCGATATCCATCAACCCAACGGAGTGACCATAAAATATTATTTCTCCACCGGGGATACGGTTTTCCGGAAAAACAACATTCAAAATGGAATGGATGTTTCCTCCATCATTGATGGCATGTATGACCTGATGCCCGGAGACTCCCTGAAAGATTGCTGGACAGAAAAGGGGGAGGGAAGGATTTTAATGGACCTCCAACGGGAAGCAGAACCCGACAGCATCCATATCTTTACCGCGCTGGATACCCGGCGGGGGCCACAATCATTTTCGCTGTGGGGAGCAACCGGCCCTAAAAGCCCCTCTGTGACCGGTGATCCAAAAACAGCAGGCTGGGAATTTATTTCCCTTGCCGGCCCGGTTGACATCTGGGGAAATGCCAAAGGTTTATATACACTTAAAGACTTTTCAGGGAAAGCAAAACGACTGCGTTACCTGATGTGGATCAGCGAAGATTCACCTCACGGACCTTATTATTTCAGGGAAGTCGATGTATTTGACAAACAACACTGACCGGGTTTATCCCCTGTTAAACCATATTTCACATACCCATCATACAACAAATGTGTTAAAATTACACATTTTCCCAAGGATAAAAAGAGCGCCATGAATTCAAGCAATAAACCAGGCCCCGAAGTTCTTGTTAAAATTGAACGTTTCTGCGCTTATCAGGAACGATGCCGGTTTGAAGTGGTCCAAAAGCTGAAAACATGGGGTGTTCCACGGGGGGAAACCGACTCCATCATGGAACATCTTGGTAAGGAGGGCTTTATCAATGAAGAAAGATTTGCCATGGCTTTTGTAAGGGGCAAATTCAACCATAATAAATGGGGACGGCAAAAGATCCGGTATGAACTGAAGGGAAGACAGATACCTGAAAAAATCATCACCCTTGCCCTCGAAGGGATCACCCGGGAGGAATATCTGGATATGATCCGTTTACTCATCGCGAAGAAAAGGAATGAAATAAAAAGCGGAAAAAACATGGAACTCCGCGAAAAAATCATCAATTTTGTCACTGGAAAAGGATTTGAGGCAGAAATCGTCAAACAGGTAATGCTGGACACTGGATGCTTGACACTGGATTCTTGATTCTCCCTTCTCCTTGAGGAGAAGGGCCAGGGGATGAGGTGGATGGCTGGATGAAAATTTATGATTATTCACTGTTAGTTATTCATTATTAGTTATATTGTATGGTAGCATTGGAACAAATGAAGGATCTTGAAAAAAGGCTTGATGCCTTAAGGAGGTTTCTTTGACATTGATACTAAACGGGCAAAGATAGCAGAAGAAGAAAAGCTCACCGAGGAGCCTGGATTCTGGGATAATCCCAAAACAGCCGAACAACTATTAAGGACCATCCGCGATGAAAAATCATGGACTGATGCTTTTGATAAGGCAGCCCATAATTTCGAGGAACTCCAGATCATGTGGGAATTCTTTGTCCAGGGACAGGCGAAAGAGGAGGAATTGGAAGAGCCTTATGGGCATACCCTTGGGTTGATCGAAGATCTTGAGTTCCGGAATATGCTGAGTGGTCAGGAAGACAAGCTAAGCGCCATTGTTCAGATCAATTCCGGGGCAGGGGGCACCGAAAGCCAGGACTGGGCACAGATGCTTATGCGGATGTACATCCGTTACGGGGAGCGGAGCCGGTTCAAGGTCAAGGAACTTGATTTTCAGGAAGGCGATGTGGCCGGTCTCAAGTCGGTGACCCTTGAATTCGAAGGGGAGTACGCTTATGGTTACCTGAAAGGGGAAAACGGCGTTCACCGGCTGGTCAGATTATCGCCGTTCGACGCCAACCACAAGCGACATACTTCGTTTGCATCGGTGTACGCTTATCCCATCATCAACGATGATATCGTGATTGAGATCAACCCTTCGGAAATTACATGGGATACTTTCCGGAGCAGTGGTCCCGGCGGACAAAATGTCAATAAAGTGGAAACTGCCGTCAGGTTGAAACACGAACCTACCGGGATCGTGATCGAGTGTCAGGAAACGAGATCACAGGGACAGAACCGTGAAAAAGCCCTGAAACTCCTGAAATCGCAACTCTATGAGATCGAGCTCCGCAAAAAAAGGGAAAAAATCGCCGTGATCGAAAGCGGAAAAAAGAGGATCGAATGGGGTAGCCAGATCCGCAGTTACGTGCTGCATCCTTACAAAATGGTGAAAGACCTCCGCACCGGCACAGAAACCAGCGATACACAGTCCGTTCTGGATGGCGACCTCACCCGTTTCATCAAAGCATACCTGATGGAGTTTGGAAGCGCGTAACACATCAACACATCAGCCCATTTTCAAATCATAAATTATATTTTGGTCCGTATCTATCATAATCCACAATGTAAAAAGTCCCGGCTGGTACTGGAGTATATCCGGAAAAACGCGAAGGAATTCGAAGTGATCGAATACCTGAAAATTCCGTTTACCGATAAAACCTTGGAGAAACTCCTCGTGAAACTTAACAAAAGGCCGGTTGAAATTGTCCGGACACAGGAAGGGTACTTCAAACGCTTTCTGAAAGGGATGGAATTTGAAGACTATGAATGGATCAGGATCCTGGTAGAAAACCCAAAACTGATTATGCGACCGATTGTTGAAACAGATTATAAAGCCGTGATCGGTTACTCCGAGGAAGACATCCTCCCACTTCTCACCCCTCATTCTTCACCCTCAGTCCTTAATTATCCGTAATCAATTATTAATTCCATAATATTCGCCTATGAAAACACGCATCGAAAAAGACACCATGGGACCTATTGAAGTTCCTGTGGAAAAATATTGGGGCGCTCAGACGCAGCGGTCACTGACAAATTTCAGGATTGGGGAACCCGGTTCCATGCCCAAAGAGGTGATCCGGGCTATGGCGATCCTTAAAAAAGCGGCAGCCCTGGTCAATTTTGATTTGGGGGTATTAGCAGCCGAAAAGAAAGATCTGATCGTGAAGGCCATCGACGAGATCCTCGAAGGAAAGATGGACGACCAGTTTCCGCTGGTGATCTGGCAAACCGGATCGGGAACGCAGACCAACATGAACCTGAACGAGGTGATCGCCAACCGGGCCCATGTTTTGGGCGGTGGGTCGCTGGAAGCCGAGGGAAAAAGGCTGGTCCATCCCAACGATGACGTGAACAAATCGCAATCGTCGAACGACACCTTCCCGGCCGCCATGAGCATCGCCGGTTACAAGATGATCATCGAAACGACGGTCCCGGGTGTGGAAAAACTGAAAGAAACCCTGTTGAAAAAAGTAACTGAGTTCAGGGATATTGTAAAAACCGGCCGCACCCACCTTATGGATGCCACTCCCCTTACTTTAGGCCAGGAATTTTCGGGGTATGTTTCCCAGCTGGACCATGGGTTGAAAGCTTTGAAGAACACCCTCCCCCATCTTTCGGAATTAGCCCTGGGAGGAACAGCTGTCGGTACGGGATTGAATGCACCGAAAAATTATGATGTGCTGGTTGCTAAAAAAATATCCGAACTTACCGGTCTTCCTTTCATTACGGCGCCAAACAAATTTGAATCCCTGTCAGCGCACGACGCCATGGTTGAAACATCGGGCGCCCTGAAAACGCTGGCAGTAAGTCTGATGCACATCGCCTCGAACATTCGTTTCGCTGCTTCCGGCCCCCGGTGTGGTATCGGTGAACTGATGCTGCCTGAAAATGAACCAGGTTCCAGCATCATGCCCGGCAAGGTCAACCCCACTCAATGCGAAGCCATGACCATGGTCTGCTGCCAGGTTTTAGGCAACGATGTGGCCATCAATATCGGGGGAATGAACGGCCATTTCCAGCTCAATGTCTTCAAACCCCTGATGATCTCCAACCTGCTGATGTCAGCCCGGCTGTTAGGGGATGTTTGTCTTTCTTTCAGTATGAATTGCGCGGTCGGTATCCAACCCAACCTGACGGCCATCGGCCATAACCTGGAAAATTCGCTGATGTTGGTCACCGCGCTCAATCCGTTTATCGGGTATGACAATTCGGCCAAGATCGCCAAGAAAGCGCATACCGAACATAAGACGCTGCGGGAAGCCGCCCTGGAGCTGGGTCTCCTGACCGATGAAGAATTCACCCGGATCGTTGATCCCAAAAAGATGATAGCGCCCAAATGATGCTTACGGATTTTTTCGGGCTCCGCTATCCGGCAGTAAAATCAGTTCGCGCGATTGGAGCAACATCTTTTCTGCTTCCTGATGGATCAGTAAATCCATGGGGAGGGTGTCTTCAACCGACTTTTTATGGAGAATATCGAGATATAGGGTATCCATCCTGATCTGGCGGATAAAATAATCCAGGGTATCCATGGATATCGCTGTCTTAGGTTTCACCGGCGAGGATGCTTTGGCAAACGAGAGATCCTCTTTCAGGTCAATCAACCGGAAGACAAAAGCTTTTCGGACTGTTTCCTTTCCCCTGAGAATAGAAATTGTATCCGATGGCAGAATGAGTTCATACAATCCACCATAAAGGGCAACCGGATCCTCATAGTCATCGCTGAGCGCAATATACCAGGCATCGCTGCCCTTTTTCAGCATGCCGCGTTCCTGATCGATCCAGTAATACTTATGAATGCGTTCGAGCTCTCCCAGGGCATAGACGGATTTATTTAATTTCCGGGCTACATAGTAATCATAATTAGCCGCCGGGAACCACCGGAAAGTGAGCAATGGCGATCCTTTATCAATCAAATAATGATCTTCGTCCCAACTGGAAATGGCGCCAAATTTATCGCCTAACTGTTTCCATCCATACATGTCAAGGGAAACATCATCCATTTTCATCCGTTGCAACGGGATCCAGCCAAACCGGATTTGTCCGACACCGACTACTGCAACTCCTGCTAACAAGGTAAGCGAGAGGATTACAGGCCACGGGATAAGTCTCAGTTTCCTGGCATTTAAGGGAGGGTCGGCCAACCAGGCAGCGCCAATAAGGATCAATCCCAGATATGCCGGGCCTGTCCAGTGGGGTAATGTACTGCGGAATAAAGAAAAAGTAAGAAATACGAATAACATCGGCAGGCTGATCCATAAAATCAACCGTTGGTATGGACGTTCCAGGAAATTCCGCTTCCGGATCATGGCCACCAGCGCTGTAAGGATGATGATCACATTGACCGGGTTATTATAGAAAAACTGTCCTGCCACTTCGGTCAGGAAATATTGAGGATGAATACCCGATTCCGTGATCCCGACCCGGCTTTCATGGAAAGTAAAACTGATGAAATCATTTTCGGCATTCCAGAAGATCACGGGTAAACAACTGAGAATGGCCAAGGCAAAAGCGGCCCAGGTTTCCTTCGCGGTAAACCATTTCCGGTTATAAAATGCGATATAAAAGAACGTTCCGGCTATCAGAAAGACCGCATGGTATTTGGACAACAAGGCCAACCCGGTGGTGATCCCGGCAAAAAAGAGATAATTCCGGCTTGCAGGTATCAGGTCCGGATCGGGAAGGGATTTGACCAGGAAATAAAGGGTCAGCAACCAGAAAAACACCTGGGGGCCGTCGGGTAGAATGAAAGTTCCCGACAGGATAAACCCGTAAAAAGAGGCGGTATAAAGAAAAGCGGCATATAAACCGGTGAGCGGACTCTTGATCTGCCGCCCGATCAGGAACATCATGCCGGTACTGAGCGTACCAAAGACCACAGCCGCTAACCGGAGAAAAAACTCACTGTCGAAATGAAGGTTCCATGTGAAAAGCTGGATCACCAGGCCTACCATCGGCGGATGATCGAAATGGCTCATCGCCGGAAATTTGGCATACGTCCAGTAATACACTTCATCATTGCCCAATTCAATGGACCCGGCAATAAAACCCCGCGCCAACGCCGAAAGCGCTAATAAAACGATCAGGGCAATATATATCTTTCTATTTGAAGGCAAAACAAGAAATAATAACCTATTAATATTTAATAACTCAGCGCATCAGCGCATCGTGGATTTGTCACTTGTCATTGGACTGTCCTTTTTCTTCCGGTTCCTCCGGGCATAGTATGCCGCCACCGCCAGTCCTATTATTGATCCGATCCCTAAAATCCGCTGGATAAGGGTCCGGGGCCAGTTGATCCCTGCCTGCAAAGCATTGGAGGGTTTTTCGCCATTATATCTGAAAACCGGGTTGAGGTAAAAAAGCGTTCCGGCCCCTACCTGAGGATATCTGTAATACTTCAGGAACTGAATTTCCGTCCGGATATAAGTGTCCTCAGGTTTGAACTTGTACCACGCCTTATCCTTGAGCCGGACTATTTTTCTGATTTCCCCGTCCTGACCTATGAAGGTTACCTTTAACGGCCTTTCACTCACCGAAACAAGCAGTGTATCCGATTTCATGACCACCGAATTCACAACCGGGACCTCACGGGCATGCTTTACTTTTTGTGTGAATGTTTCCCCTTCGCCCATAAAAATTTCAGCGCCGAAAGCTTTGCCGGTTTTTAAGGATTGGATCAACTCTTCACCCCTTACCGAAGGGGCATTAATATAAGTACACATCCTCTGGATTTCATAGGGATTGGCAATATCATGGGCATCATCGTCGGCCAAAATAAATACCGGATGTCCGGCCGACAAAGCTGCATCCCATTGCGGGATGGACCGCCAGTTGGCATCCAGGGCCTCAACCAGATCGTAATTTGTCAAACGGTGCATATCATCAAAGGAATATCCATTTTCCCAGTCGGGATGGGCTATGGCCACAATCTCGGCATTGGGCCGCAAACAGTTCAAGATATGCTGTTTATGGTTAACGTTTTGAACCAGTGAATAATCAAGCCACAATACTTTCCGGGCGCCGATCAGGACCTGGTGCTTTTTTCGTATTCCGAAACCATGTTCATAGACCGGGACATAGAAGGAGGAATCCTTGTAAAAATCATCGATCGACTGGTAGTTGGATATCTGGGCTGCATCATAGCCCAGGGTTTTATAAGTTTGATAAAATGCCTCATGGGTGTTATGACGGCCACTGGTCAACCCGCCCCACGCTTTGGTATGAAAGTGGAAATTGGCCTTTCTCCATTGGGTACTGTCCATCCCCTTATAGGGATTATAAAACCGGTCACCCGAAAAGGGCTGAGGCGCCGGGAAATCATATATCGGGGCCAGAAAATAGATTACCAGCTCAACCATTACAAGGAAGAGAATAAAACAACCAGCTGTTTCCAGAATCTTTCGTCCCATTAATTGTCTGTTGGCAAACTTTCCGGTGTTTAAAATACAGTTACAACATGACAAAGGTACATGAGATTTTCCAATTCCCGTTCTTGATTTCATATCCGGGTAAAAGGAACAAAGCAGAAGCAATTAAAGGAAACTGATCAGCAATTTAATATTCAGGTACGCGATAATGATCCCGATCGCCAATAAAATCGCGGTGATACGTTTTTTATTCACATACCGGCCCATAACCTTTTTTGAAGAGGTGAGCCAGATTTGTAGAAAAACGGTAAAGGGCAGTTGGATGCTCAGGGCCATTTGCGAGAAGATCAATCCCCGGTAAGGATCCCGGATCAGGAACAGGATGAGCAGGGCAAATACCAGCGAAATTATGACCCCGAGGCGAGAGTGGCTATCATGAATATCGTAAGGTTCGCCAAATAAACCTGAAAAAATCGATCCACCTGCCATACCCGAAGTAATGGCCGATGCGAGACCGGCAAATAACAAGGCTATGGCAAACACATTACCGGCATTGTTCCCCAATAAAGGTTGCAGGATATCTTTTGATTGTTGCAATTCATTGACCGGGACCTTATGGGCATAAAAGGAAGAGGCGGCCAACAGTATCATCGCGCTGTTGATAGCCCATCCGATGATCATGGAAAACAGGGTATCGAAGAGTTCATAATCCATTTGCCGCCTGATCACTTTTTCATCTTCCAGGTGCCACTGCCGGCTCTGGATCACTTCGGAATGAAGGAAAAGGTTATGCGGCATCACCACGGCCCCAAGGACGCTCATAATGACGATCATTGAACCTTCGGGGACTGACGGTTTGACCCACCCTATTCCGGCTGCGGTCCAGTCAATATCAACCAAACTCAGTTCATATAAAAACGAAAGGCCAATGATGGAAACAAAAGCGATGATGAATTTTTCGATTTTCTGATAAGAATGTGTAAAAAGCATGATGATCACGAAAAAGAAAGCCAAAACCGCTCCTGTAGGGATCGGAATATCAAAAAGCATATTTAAGGCAATGGAAGCGCCAAGAATTTCGGCCAACGAGGTGGAGACCGAAGCCCCCATGGCGGAAATCAATAGGGCCCTTGAAACCCAGGGCTTGGCATATCGGGTTGCCGCTTCTGAAAGGCACAATCCCGTTGCAATACCGAGATGGGCCACATTGTGCTGCAGAATGATCAGTATGATGGTCGATAGGGTGATCATCCATAATAATTCATAGCCGTACTCCGATCCGGCCGCGACGTTGGAAGCCCAGTTCCCCGGATCAATAAAACCAACCGTGACGAGCAATCCCGGCCCGATGTATTGAAGGATGTCGAGCGCCCCGAACCGGGGTTTGTGATCCCGCCGCTGTATGTCTTTCAGAAAGTTGAAATTCATCGGTAACAGATTCAATAAATGGACCAGATAAAATTAGGAATAAATGGGGAAAAATTAACAGGATTGCCAACTTTCCGCGTTTTTTTTATCATAAATATGCACTATAATAACCTAAAATTTCGTTCATTTGCAAAAAACAAAATCTATGAAAAAACAAATTCTATTTCTATTATCGTTTGTCCTTATCGGGGCAGGATATGCTCAGGAAAAAGGA
>JALNWE010000034.1 GCA_023231065.1 Bacteroidales bacterium | reverse complement strand
TGGGAGAACCATTGGAGAAGATGGGAGAATGATTGGAGGACCATTGGAGGAGATGGGAGAACGGTTAGAGGATCATTGGTCTTTAATTGGTCTTTAATTGGTCCTTAATTGGAGGAACATTGGAGGGCACGGGTCGAAAATGTTAATAAACCAGGTCAATTTGTTGAAAAACGCCATGGTTGATGAATATTACCCTAACGATGTTTTCCGGGCTACACCCTGGGCATTGCGTACAATGACGGTGCCGTCTAAATTATCAATCCAATCCATAAAATTGACCATTGACTATTGACCATTGGCTATTGACTATTGACTATTTGAAATTTATAAAAACTTGATTATAAATCTGTTCACTCTTCACTGTCACTTTAACCTGAAACTTCAACCTGAAACATTCAACCTGAAACCTTGAGCCTGCTCCGAAAAGCCAAATCTTTCATTTTATCACGATACAAAGACACAAACATATCATATTCAATTATTTAAAATTTTGCGCCTTAGCGACTTGGCGGTGAAAAGTAACTTTCGGAGTGGACTCAACCAGGATGAATGTATGAATCATGTAAAAGTTTGCTGGAATTATGTAACACAATTCATGAAATATTGGTGAATATTTGTCAAACCCTGATTTATGAAATTTCATTGATCCTGGCAATTCCAGGAAAACAGTCAGAAAATATTACTCTGGCCCAATCATTCACACTGAAAAACAAAAAACCATGAACACACCAACCAAATTTGAATTTCAACCTTTACCCTATGCTTATGATGCGCTTGAACCATTCATTGATAAGCTTACCCTGGAAATACATTATGGTAAACATCATAAGGCGTATTACAACAATTTCCTGATTGCTATTAAAGGTACCGGCATGGAATCGATGACCATCAGGGAGATTTTCAGGAATATCAGCAAAGAGCCTATGGCCGTAAGAAACAACAGTGGTGGCTATTACAACCATACCTTTTATTGGGAAGGCATGAAAGCTTCTGGCAGTGGTATGCCAACAGGTAAATTATCAGAAGCCATTGGTAAAGCATTCACTTCCATTGAAGAGTTTAAAAAACAATTTTCAGAGGCGGGTAAAAACAGGTTTGGCAGCGGCTGGGCATGGCTTTGCCTTGATGATAAAGGCGCCCTGTTTATTTGCTCCACGCCGAACCAGGACAATCCGTTAATGGATATCGCAGAAAAAAAAGGGATTCCCCTGCTTACTATGGATGTATGGGAACATGCCTATTATTTGAAATATCAGAACAAAAGGCCTGATTATATCGAAGCATTCTGGAATGTGGTCAATTGGGAAGAAGTTGCCGGAAGATACGAAACTGCTTTACCCTCTTTGCGCAAGAAGTAATACCGTATGAAACATCTTAGTTAAATAGAACGAAAAACGGTCATTCACTTTCACCTGCCTACCTGATGATAATTATCTTGAATTCAATATCAAAACATATCCTTATCATAAAGATGTTATCAATGAACTTTTGCAAGTAAAGATGAATGATGAATTGATTTTGCATGATGTATTTGGCGCAATCGCTGGATTATGCCCCAGGAGTGTAGATATTTATTTCGACAATGTTGGGGTCGAAATTGATGATGGCTATTTATCGCAATAAAAAAATTATTCGACAGTATTAAATCCGTACCAATGAACAGGTTGAAAATAAAGTATCTGGGTATCGAATTAGATAATCCCATTATAATTGGAGCATCTAATTTGTCAAAAGACCTTGATAAGCTTAAAAAAGCAGAAGAACTTGGCGCCGGAGCGATTGTCTATAGATCTTTATTCGAGGAACAGATACAACTTGAGAGGTTGCAGTTGGATGAGAGGCTTACTGAATTCAATGATATTAACGCAGAAATGCTCACAACACATCCGCAGGCAGATTATTCGGGTCCTGATGAATATCTGACTATTATCCGGAAAGCAAAGGAAAATTTATCTATTCCGTTATTAGCCAGTCTTAATGCCGTCAATAATGATACCTGGATAAAATACGCCAGATTATTAAGTGAGACCGGAGTAAATGGGATAGAACTGAATTTTTATCAGATTCCTTCAGATTATGATAAGACGGCTAAAGCAATAGAAGACGAACAGATTCATATTGTGAAAGAGATCAGAAAAAATGTAGCAATACCGATAAGTGTTAAATTAAGTGCTGACTATACGAATATCCTTAACTTTATAAAAAAACTTGACCTGGCCGGTGTAAATGGTTTTGCTCTGTTTAATTCCTTTTTCCAACCCGATATTGATATTATTACTGAAAAGCATGTTAAATCGTTTAATCTTAGCAATGAAGGAGACTATAAGAAATCTCTGCGGTTTTCAGGACTATTATTCGAAAACATTAAAGCTGATATATGTAGCAGTCACGGGGTATTTACCGGTGCAGATGTGATCAAACTGATCTTATCCGGATCTTCATGTGTACAGGTCGTAAGTACGCTATATAAAAATGGGCTGACTCAAATTACCAAAATGAAAAAAGAATTGGAGGATTGGATGGACAGCAAACAATACAATAACATCGATGAGTTCAGAGGCAAGTTGTCGAAAAAGAGGCTCAGCAGCAATCCATTTATTTATAAAAGAGCGCAATATGCCGATTTGCTCATTAATTCGGAGGAGGTATTTGGAGTCTCTAAGTAAAAATATTTAACCTGATTGTTTTATATACCACAGCGTTTTAAAATATTACTTTACAATGGAGGATGACAAAAATATTATCCACTTTCATTAGGTAGAAATTTTGACGAATTAAAAAGAGTGATCATCGCTTTGCAAACTGTTAATGCTTATAGCGTTGCCACACCAGCCAATTGGAAACCCGGCGATGATGTAATTGTTTCAACAGCATCATCCTGCGGGGCTGCTAAAGAAAGAATGGAAAGTAAAGATGAGAATGTAAAATGTTATGATTGGTTTTTCTGTACGAAAAAATTATCTATTGAGCAGGTAAAAAACCCACTCATTAAAAAGTAGTTCAAACTAATTGAAAAAACTATCAGCATAACCAATCAAAATTCAATATAAACATCCCGGTGAGGCTTGATATTTATCGATTTCGATAAAGTCATTGATTATCGGCACTGGCTGATTGAAGTTAAAGAAGCCATACAACCCGATCACATAACAGATACCCTAATAAGGCAGTCACTTGCACCCTATACGATAACCTTGAATACCTTTATAACATGATATTCATGGATCCACTTGTCTCAACTTTCTGTCTCGAACCAAATTTATTTACGAGAACTCAGGAATACTTTAGTTGCGGTTTAAGAATAATGTTCCCAAATGTGTGAATGATGTAAACCTTTTCAAAAATTATGTAACACAAATCAGGGCAATTTGGATGACTTTTGATCAGGGTAAAAAAACTCCGAATAGTGATATGACTTATAACGAAAAAAACACCATGAAAGGATTTAAAAGTAACATAGAAAAAGATACGCTGAAAAATGAAAATTTCAGAAAAGTCATTTTGCAATCGCCTATCCTTTATTACGTCGACAACAGAAATAAAAATTGAAAACTATGAAAAAATCACAAGATATAAAAAAGGCAGGATTGATCAGGGAAGAATATCTTAAAGTTGAATCCAATGTATACCTCCATGTAACTGATGCAGGGGAGGGGAGACCGGTTGTGCTCGTCCCGGGTTGGCCATTGAGTGATGAAATGTATGAATACCAATACAACGATCTGATAAATAATAAATTTCGCGTAATTGGTATCACATTAAGAGGTTATGGGAAATCCAGTAAACCTTATGGACTGTATGATTATGATGTGCATGCAAGGGACATCAAAAAAATTCTTGACCATCTGGATATAAAAAAAGCCGTTTTAGGTGGTTTTTCTATGGGCGGGTCCATCGCTATTCGATATATTTCATTGTACAAGGGGGCTCATGTTTCAAAGTTGGCTTTATTCGGTGCAGCAGCCCCAATTTGGACACAACGCAATGATTTTCCGTACAATCTGGAAAAAAGTGCGGTTGATGCCTTAATTGCACTGAATTATAAAGACCGTCCCAAGCTTCTATCTGATTTTACAAAAATATTCTCTGCCACACCAACTTCCTTAAATAGCGGAATCGGCAATTGGCTTAATGGGATTTGCCTGAGTGCATCTTCTTATGCAACAGCAAAATGTTTGATCGCTTTACGTGATACTGATTTAAGAAAGGATATGGCGAAAATAAAAATCCCGACACTCATTCTGCACGGCAAACAGGACAAAATCTGTTCTTTTGATTTGGCCGAACTAATGAAAGCCGGAATCTCCGGTTCACAGCTCATTCCTTTTGAGAATAGTGGACACAGCCTGTTTCTGGAGGAAACGGAGAAGTTTAATGCTGCGTTGATCAAATTTGCAGGGAAATGATTCAGAATAATAACCCTTTACCTATGAAAAAAAATGTATCAGACCAGTTGGTGGAAACATTGGTCGAAGCAGGCATCCAAAGAATTTATGCAGTAACAGGGGATAGTCTCAATCATTTAAATGCTGCTGTGTATCGCAACGGCAATATCAAATGGATCCATATCCGGCATGAAGAAACGGCAGCATTTGCAGCAGGGGCGGAGGCTCAGTTGAATGGTTTTGCATGCTGCGCGGGTAGCAGCGGTCCCGGGCACGTCCACCTGATAAATGGATTATATGATGCACACCATTCGTCGGCTTCTGTATTGGCAATAGCTTCAACGATTCCTACAAAAGAATTTGGAACAGGGTATTTTCAGGAGACAAACACGATCAAACTTTTTGATGATTGCAGTTGCTACAACCAGTTGGCTTCCACGCCGGAACAACTGCCGCGTATGCTGCAGGCTGCTATTCAGCATGCCATACATAAAAAGGGTGTAGCTGTTGTTGGATTGCCTGGTGATATTACCAACCTGCCTGCAGCGCCGGTTGAAACGACTACCATGCTTTTCCGGAACTGCCCAATAGTCAGGCCATCGGAAAACGAGTTATTACAGTTGGCCGGGCTTATAAACTCGTGTAAAAAAATAGCTATTTTCTGCGGTCTTGGCGCAGCAAAGGCCCATGATGAAATTGTTCAGTTGGCCGGAAAACTGAAGGCCCCGGTTGCCTATTCTTATAAGGCAAAGATGGCAATCCAGTTTGAAAATCCTTATGAAGTGGGGCTCACGGGATTACTGGGTATTCCTTCAGCTTACCATAGCATGCATGAATGTGAATTGCTGGTATTATTAGGAACAGATTTTCCTTATACCCCCTTTATGCCTGTTAAAAATAAAATCGTTCAAATTGACATCAAACCCGAAAACCTTGGCCGAAGGGCTAAACTCGATCTGGGGCTTTGCGGCGACGTTAAAGATACCTTGCAGGCGCTTCTGCCAATGATAGAAATGAAAGAAAATTCCAAGTTCCTCCACCAGCAACTGGAATTATACAAAGTAGTCAAAAAGAAGCTCCGTCCTTATGTGGAAAATCCTGGAAAACCAAATGCAATTCATCCAGAATTTGTCGCCTCCGTGATTAATGAACTGGCTGACAAGAATGCTATTTTCACCGTTGATACAGGAATGTGTTGTGTATGGGCTGCGCGCTATATTGACGGGACAGGCGGACGCAAAATGCTGGGCTCATTCAATCATGGATCTATGGCCAATGCAATGCCACAGGCCATTGGTGCGGCGCTTGCCTGTCCCGGGAAACAAGTGATTGCATTTTGCGGCGACGGAGGCCTTTCTATGATGATGGGCGATCTGATGACCATTGTGCAATATAAATTGCCTGTAAAGATCATTGTTTTTAACAACCGTTCACTGGGAATGGTAAAGCTGGAAATGCAGGTTGCCGGGATCCCTGACCGGGAGACGGATATGTTGGACCCTGACTTCACAAAAATAGCGGAAGCAATGGGAATTCCCGGTATTACCATCAGGGATCCCGAAGACGTGAAACCGGAATTGGAAAAGGCATTTAAGCAGGAAGGCCCCATATTGGTCACAATCCAGACTGACCCGAATGCCCTTGCCATGCCTCCAAAACTGGAATTTAACCAGATGAAAGGCTTTTCTCTCTATATGGGAAAAATGATGTTGAGCGGGCGTATGGATGAAGTAGCTAAAATAATTTCTTCGAATTATAAGCATTTAGGGGAAATATTATCATGATTGAAATATTTCAGGATGAATGTGTGAATCATGTAACTTATTTATGGAGTTGTGTAATATTTTTGATTTTCGTTGGGCCTACCTTTATCCTTTAATTATTCCATTGATAGAAACAACCAGTATTCACGCTAAAAACACAAAACCATGGCAAGATTGCTTTTGATCATCGGACTTATTCTTGTAGTCCTTTGGCTTCTCGGATTTTTTGCATTCCATCTGACCTCACCGGTCATTCATGCTTTAATTATTATAGGGGTAATTTTAATTATCCTCGATCTTCTTAACAGCCGGCGGAATTGGTGGTGATTTCATTCAATGAAGCGGGGGATATCCAACATGGACAATAGATATAATGCAGGACTGATATAATATAATGATATTGGTTTGGAACGTTTTTGTGCAAAAGGTGGATTGTATTCAAGTAACAGATAAAACAGAAAACCATGAAAATCGTCATCAATAATTACAGGAAAATATTTTCAATTCAAAAAGAGTTTAACCGGATGTTCAATGGCTTAAAAATCGGTTTTTATGCAAAGCCGAACACCTCGGGGGGAGCCCCGTCGGAGAAACTGGTCATGCATAGCAGCAAGACCTTGCAGGAATGCAGGGTCGTCAGTAAGAAAGGGGCCATTGAAATTTTACCTACCATGAATATCTCGGAACTGAAAGAGAATTTCAGAAATGTATTCGGATTATCAGTTGATATATTCCGGAAGGCTGGGGACGCTACCAACGAAAACCCGTTGAGCGACAAACTGAACCTCGGGGAAATAAACCAGGAGTACGCTTAACCGTTTTGTCATGTCCCATCCCTGATAAATATACCATGGGAAAATGAAATCTGCATACATCCTGGCTTTTTTGCTTTTATTTTCAACTTTTCTGAAAGGTCAGGAAGTGGCGCCGCAGAATCCCAAAAAAGTAGCTCCCGGCGATACGATAGTACCCGGCAGGGAAACCAGGGAAAAGCAAATCGAAAAGATCGATTCGATAAAAGTTAAAAAACTTTCGGATTCAACCGGAAACGAGCCTGCAAAAAGTGCACTTGTTGATACCACAAAACAAAATAAATACGGTGATTTACTTGAGGATGATACAGTATATAATAAAAGATATCACCTCTGGATACCCATTGCTGAAGTTGTGGGCGCTAATGTTTTTATATGGGCAATGGACAGGTACATTTTGAATGCTGATTATGCGCGCATTGGTTTCCAATCCTGGAAAAATAACATAGTTTATGGATGGGAGTGGGACAACGACCGGTTCGGGGTAAATTTTATCGGTCATCCTTATTCCGGAACGCTTTCCTATAATGCAGGACGTGCCAATGGTTATAATTTCTATCAGTCATTTTGTTTTGCAGCCGGCGGCAGCCTGTTATGGGAATATTTCGGAGAAAACACGCGCCCTTCGTATAACGATATTATTTATACCCCGGTTAACGGAACATTTTTCGGAGAGATACTTTACCGCTTAAGCTCGAATATACTGGATGACCGCACCAGGGGGGCACAACGGGTTTTCCGTGAAATAGCAGCCGGATTAGTTGATCCTATGCGGGGTTTCAACAGGCTCATCCAGGGAAAATCTTTCAGGAGAACAAACAAAGAAGTTTACGAAAAAGAACCCGTTAATATTTCCTTATATGCGGGATTACGAAAAATCAATGAAACCCCTTATGATGTTTTTGGAGCAGGAACATACAGCGGAATGATTAACGCCCAGTTTGATTATGGAAACCCATTTGAACTGCGCATACGAAAGCCTTTTGATTTTTTCAAACTCCGGGTGGATTTGAATTTTGGAGTGGGAAGAAAATATCTTGATAACATCCTGGGTTACGGAATTTTATTCGGCAGGAATTTCCAATTGGGAAAGCTGGCGCTCCTTATCGGGGGGTACCAATATTATGATTACTGGGATAACAGTAAATTTGAGTTAGGTACCATTGGTTTCGGTGGCGGCATCATTTCAAAACTACCAATGAGTAAAACGAGCAATCTTTACACCAGTATCCATCTGGCCCTGGCGCCTTTTGGCGGAAACAGTACAAAGTTTGTCATTGATACAACCCAGGTCAGGGATTATAACTTTGTCGGTGGTTTGGAAGGGAAGTTTGAAAGCACGTTTAATCTTGGTAAGTATGCGACAGCAACGTTGAGGTATTATTTTTACTGGATGCGCACCTATATAGGAAATAACGGAAATAATTTCATCCACATTTTAAAGCCAAGGATCACGGTATGCCTATACAAAAACCTGAGTATCGGCTGTGAAGCACAGTTATATTATAATGACTTGTACCAACGCGGTTTACCTGCTGTACACGCCATCCAGACCGAACAGAAAATATTTTTGTTATTTTTCCTGGAAGATAAGCAGCGAAGGGGATATTATAATTAAAAATGATAGATCAGGGTGGCCCCCATTCCGGTGGAGCTGACCGGGATTATCTGGATGGTTTTGTTGGTGTTAAAATATACCAGGCTGCCAATGGCAAAACCAAGCGCTGATCCGAATAGGACATCCGATGCCCAGTGGTCATTAACTGCCAGCCGGTATAGCGCCGTGAATCCGGCTAATCCAAAGCAGACAATGGGGACCCATTTCGTCTTCCAGTATTCCAGGCCTATAACTGTTGCAACTGCAAAAATCGCCGAGGAGTGTCCCGAAGGGAATGAGTTATAACCGAAAAATCCATAATCCCCGCCCCAGATAAATGGCCCATCCCAGGCAAGGGGATTGGGCGGACTATCCTGATAGGGCCTATGCCGGTGTGCAATTTGTTTAATAACATTGGTAAATACAACGGTGATTACGTATGCCTCCAGGCCCTTCAGACCCGTCTCTTTTGCTTTTTTATTCTTCCAGATCACGCCACAGGCATAAAAGACACCCAAGGCAGGAATACTGATCAAGCCGGAACCCAGTGGACTAAAAAAGTAATAGGAGGAATTGCTGATGAATGAGGATTGGTTCCGATAAAAAAATTGCTGTATCGGTTTGTCTCCCCACGCGATCAAACTTATTGTTCCAGCCGTGACGGCTGCAGCCGCGATGATCTGACCAGTATGCCAGTGAAAGGGGTTGGTGAAAACCGATTTCGTATCAGTCCAGTAAGAGGTTGCATAGCCCCTCATGAAAGAACCTATTGGGGCTATATTCTGGTTTTCCTTTGTAATTATTAAAGTATCCGCTTTTTTATTTACGGTATCATTTTGTTGCTGTGCAAGGGAATCCTTCTTTTCCTGGGCTTTCCCATCGAGCGCCATGCAAATAATAAGAAGAATAAAGATAATTACCCGGTGAGTCATTTAAGTATTCCGGTTTCGTTTTTTTTGTGGCAAACATGTCAAAATTACGATCTTTTCTGATTACGCATTTTTGTTTTTTCTGCGTTCCTTCCTGAATTGCTTCCCCGGCGATTCTTTATTCAATTCGTTCATTTTACGGTATGCCTTGACCAGCGGCTCAGGAAGCTCCCCTTTAGCTGTGCCGGAAATTTGAACCGGAGCGTTAATCCTGTTGCCTCGGGAGAATCATACATGCCAATTGAAAGTTGTTTATATAGTTTTGATTTATGCAATTCAGGAAGGACAATTCCGATGATTGCGCCCAGCGCAAAACCAACGGCAATATCTGAAGGGAAATGATCCAACGATCGTATCCGGGCATATCCGATGGCTAACGGGGGGACGGAGGCAGCAAGATAAAGAAGATATTTTGCTGCTCCTATTTGGGGATGATAATCGCAATATACCTTGACCATAAAAAATGTACTGTAAGCGCATGAGCCAACATGTCCGCTAAAAAATGAATTACGGTTGTTGCTGTTCTTTTGGGCTTCAGAACCTAATTCCGGATAATAAACGGCGGGTCGCAACCGGTTCTGAAAAGTAGGTCCAAGGGGACTGTAGTTGTACATGGTAAAAGTGATCGTATGGCCCTCCACATACATCAGCAGAATGTCGTACCAATCCCTGCGGATGTTTTTATCAATTAAAAGCAGACTGGGTAAAAGAAAAATGCCAATCTCCCCATAATCGGAAATTTTCTTCCAAAGTGCGCGATCAGAAACAGGTTGTTTTAAGGCCCATCGGTCAAAAGAAAAGATTAAATCCTTCTGCGCCTGGGTATTTGCAAAAATCAGTTCATCATCTGAAAGTGATGCCTTGTTTTTTAATCGGGGGATGGCAAATATATCTCCGATCATCCCTATCCCAATAATACTACCTGTAACCCAATAGTTAACATGGTAGCGTTTTATTCTTTTTGTTTTTAGGGTAGAGTCGCCCGGATTACCAAAAGTGTTCATCGAGAAAATCACTAAAGCCAATAAACAGAATAGTTTTCTCATAAAATGCTGGGTTATTTCGATTTCTTTTCTTTTGTCTCAGGAACATCAGTATATGGGATGCCGCAATAGGCCATCGGGTTAGAGGGCCCAATTTTTTATAAATAGGGTAAGAGTTTTGTAATAATCTGGAATAACTCCTCTTTTCTGAATGGTTTCGAAATATGTCCATCGCACCCTACTTCCTCACTTTTTATCTTGTCGGAAGATTGAGTGAAGGCTGTTTGTGCTATTATGGGCAGCCCGGGCCGGATGGATTTGATTTCCCTGGCCAGGTCCCAACCGCTGGTATCCGGCAGTTTGATGTCGAGCAACACGAGGTCAAACGTATCCAGTTTATCATATTGTTGCCTGACCTCCTTCCCATTGTAAGCAAAAATCAGTTCAGCTTGTGTTTGTTTCAGAAAGATTGACAGAAGTTCCATGTTTGTATGGTCATCCTCAACAAGAAGGAATTTTTTCCCTGCCCAATTGTTGACGGCTTCATTGGGGCCTTTATCAAACTTTTGTATGGGCCTCGTTTTTTCAGCAGAAAATTGCTCGTAAGGAATGTTAAAATAGAAAACGCTTCCTTTTCCTGGCACAGATTCCACCCATATTTTTCCACCTAAAAGCTTCAAATATCCCTTGCAAATTGGCAGTCCCAACCCCGTGCCTCCATATAGTTTTTGTGGATCCTTGATGGTTGCCTGCCTGAAATTTTCAAAGATCAATTCCTGATTTTCCATCGAAATCCCAATGCCCGTATCGGAAACATAACAGGTAAGTACTAAATTGTCAGGTATGTGATAACCAAAACGGATTGTTCCTGATTCGGTAAACTTAAGCGCGTTGTCGATCAGGTTTGAAAAAATCTTTTTTACAATATCGGCATCTGTTATTAAGCCGGATTGATCAAAAGGAAGTGGCTTTTCGCAGATTAATTGAAGATTAGCATTTTTATTCTGTGAGAGTTTCAGCCGGAAGTTCTGTTCCATTTTATCCAGGATATCATTCAGCATCACTTGTCTTTTGACAACATTTGCATTGCCCGATTCAATCCTGGCCATATCCAGAACGTTGTTTATAATATCCAGTAATTCATAGGAATGCGATTTAATAATTTCGGCATATTTGGCTTTATCTTCATCCCTCAGGTCCGGATCGGAAAAAAATGATGAAAAGCCAACAATTGCGTTCAGCGGTGTTCTGATTTCGTGCGACATATTGGCCAGGAAAGCAGATTTAAGCCGGTCGCTTTCTTCAGCGTGTTCTTTGGCTTTGATTAAACTTTCCTCTGCCAGCTTTCGTTGTGTGATGTCCTTGGCAAAACCCAGAAACCGTTTTTGTGAAAGCCTCACAGCGGCCAGGGTAATGCAGTATTTTGATCCATCTTTTTTCTTAAGCCAAAGATCGGAGGTAATGGCGCCTTTTAATAAGATGTTTTCAAATAGGGCCAATCCATCTTCATGAGATTCGTCGGTAAGTAATTCCCTAATGGACATATGTTCCATCTCTTGTTTAGAATAGCCGGCTATTAAGCATGCGGATTTATTTACATCAATATACCGGCCGGTATCGTCGACTATAAATACACCATCGGGGGCTGACTCTATGTAATTTCGAAACTTTTCTTCACTCTCCTTCAGCGCTTTCTCCGCCTCTCTGCGCTTCATCTCCATTTCTTGCTCATGCATTGCCCTGTTGACAGCAGGGACCAATCGCTCCAGTTTGTTTTTTAACACATAATCCATTGCGCCACTTAACAATGAATTAATAGCAGCATCTTCCCCCAGTGTGCCAGAAACGAATATGAATGGAATGTGGGGATATTTCTCCCTTGCAGCTTTTAGCGCTTCATTGCCATTATAATCAGGAAGACTAAAATCAGAGAGGATCAGGTCGATATGTTCTTTTTCCAGGATATTCAGGTAGTCTTTTTCATTGTCCGTAAAAAAATAATCAAATTCGATTTCACCACTTTTTAGCGCTGAATGGATTAACTCAGAATCTTTCTGAGAATCTTCAAGGTGAAGTATTTTTATTTTTTTCTCCATTGTTGAATGGTCTAATGGCTATCCGGAAGGTTGAAGAAGAACGTTGCTCCTTTATTTATTTCCCCTTCTGCCCAGCATTTCCCGCCGTGCCTTGTGATTATTCTATTGACATTTGCAAGCCCGATCCCGATCCCTTCAAAATCCCTGCTCTTATGTAATCGCTGGAAAACACCGAAGAGTTTATCCGCGTATTTCATATCAAATCCCACCCCGTTATCCCTGATATAGAATGTTGTTTTACCATTCTCCATCTTGCTCCCTATCCCGATCACGGTTTTCTCTTTGTTACGCGTGTATTTCAGCGCATTGGAGATGAGATTGACCCATACCTGGCTAATCAGCCTGTCATCCCCTAATGTGTCAGAGACTTCGGATATATTGATTTCAATATTTCTACCGGCCATTTCATCACTGAAAGTTTTCAGGATCCCAGTCACCATTTTTTTTGTATTAATTTTTGTTTTTAGCATCTCGGTCCTGCTGATTCTTGAAAATGTCAATAATGCATCTATAAGATTTCCCAACTCGTTGGAAGACTCCGCAATGAGGTTCAGATATCTCAACCCTGTTTCGTCGAGCTGAGCTGCATTATTTTTGACCAGCAAATCAACAAATCCACTTATATGCCTCAAAGGTGCGCGCAGGTCGTGGGAAACAGAATAGCTGAATGCTTCAAGCTCTTTATTTACATTCTCGCGTTTTTCTTTCTCTTCGTTTTGAAAATCAAGTTCTATATCTGCAATGATCAATTCCTTCGCCCTTTTTTCTTTCTCTTTGTTTTGAAAGAGAAGTTCCTTGTTGGCAATGATCAATTCCTCCGCCCTTTTTTCTTTCTCTTTGTTTTGAAAGAGAAGTTCCTTGTTGGCAATGATCAATTCCTTCGCCCTTTTTTCTTTCTCTTTGTTTTGAAAGAGAAGTTCCTTGTTGGCAATGATCAATTCCTTCGCCCTTTTCTCTTTCTCTTTGTTTTGAAAGAGAAGTTCCTTGTTGGCAATGATCAATTCCTTCGCCCTTTTCTCTTTCTCTTTGTTTTGAAAGAGAAGTTCCTTGTTGGCAATGATCAATTCCTCCGCCCTTTTCTCTTTTTCTTTGTTTTGGAAAGCAAGTTCTCTTTTGGCAATGACTAAAGCATCAGGTCTTTTCTTTTTAACCGGATCGTGTTTAGGTAATGTCGGTTTCATAATATCAGTATAACAAAGGTGGGATAATGTTCCTTATAACAAAGTTGCGTCTCTTTATTCCTTAAACCGTTATATTATTCCGGGAATATGTTACATTATTCACATATTTCCCATACCAAACCTTCCAGGTTTTTACTAATAAACATGTTCACTGTTAGATAACAAACGTCCAATTTGTTGAATTCAAACCTGAAAGGTTTTTCGGGGCAGGCTCAATAATGGTTTTTGAATGTGTGAATGATGTAACATATAATAAAAGTTATGTAACATACCTGTAAGGGGACCCCTGTAAATTTGTACAAAGCAAGATTTCAATGAAATGAAAAAAATCGATCCTGCATTTAAAATCAAAGGTTTCGCGACAAAGCAATCGGTGCGGCTAAGCGAGAAGACATTGGCAAAAACCGAAAAGGCAGGCAATTATTTGACTGACTTAGCTGATGTTGTTTTATTTCTTGGGAAGGTTTTCAGGGAAACATTTTCGCGCGACTTTGAATTTAAAGAATTTTTACGGCAATGTTTCCAGATCGGGTATAAATCATTGCCGTTAATTTCTATCACAGGGGCCATTATGGGGATTGTACTTACCATTCAATCGCGCCCTGTTCTTGTTAATTTCGGGGCTGTAACGCTGCTTCCCGGAATGGTTGCCATCTCCCTCATCAGGGAAATGGGGCCGGTGATAACAGGTCTGATATGTGCAGGAAAAATCGGTTCGGGTATGGGAGCGGAATTGGGCTCCATGAAAGTAACCGAACAAATTGATGCCATGGAGGTTTCCTCCACCAATCCTATCCGCTTTTTGGTTGTCACAAGGATTTTGGCAGCAACCTTAATGATCCCTTTGCTGATATTATATGCCGATGCATTGGGCATATTCGGGAGTTGGGCAGGGGCAAATTTAAAGGGCGATGTGTCCTTTGTTCTATTTTTCTCTCAGGCATTCAGCCATGTTACATTCATGGATCTTTTTCCCGCTGTGATTAAATCATTTTTTTTCGGAGCCGTGATCGGAACAGTAGGATGCTATCAGGGATACAATGCCGGGCGTGGGACTGAAAGTGTCGGAAAGGCCGCCAATTCGGCGGTTGTGCTGGCATCTCTCCTGGTAATTATTGTGGATGTGGTTGCAGTACAAATTACAGATATGCTAAGGTCATGAACAAGCTTCAGGCAGAAACTTTATCCGGAGTTGCAACCAAAAAGAAAAGCAAGGAACCAGTCGTCGAGATCACAAATCTCAGGAAGGGATTCGGTCAGCAGGAAGTATTAAAAAATATATCATTGCAGCTTTTCACTGGCGAAAACCTGGTAGTTCTTGGAAAATCAGGTTCCGGTAAATCGGTATTGATAAAATGTGTAGTTGGTTTATTAAATCCCGAAGGAGGAAAGGTTGAAGTACTTGGACAAAATGTGAGTACGTTAACCCGTGAAACATTGGGGGAGTTGAGAAAGAAAATCGGATTTCTTTTTCAAAGCGGAGCCTTGTACGATTCCATGACAGTGAAACAAAACCTGGAATTTCCTTTGAAGAGGATAAAAAAGGATCTCACTGAAAAGGAGAGGGAAGAAAAAATAACTGAGGTATTGGAAAATGTAGGTCTGGCTGATGCCATGTATAAAATGCCGTCGCAACTTTCGGGAGGTATGCGTAAACGAATAAGCCTGGCGCGCACCATTGTTGTGGACCCAATGATAATGCTCTATGACGAACCCACAACAGGACTTGATCCCATCACCTCCGATGAAATAAGTTCCCTCATCAACGAAGTTCAGGGAAAGTACAAAACTTCTTCGATCATCATCACCCACGATATAAAATGTGCACAGAACACGGCAAACCGGATGGTCATGCTGCACGAAGGGGAAGTTTATATGGAAGGAAAACTGGCAGACTATGAACATTCAACCGATCCCTTTATCCAGGCTTTTTTTAAATAAATTAAAAACTGAAGTTGTAAATCTTATTATATGGATACGCACACACAAAAATTCAAGATACGGCTTGGGTTGTTTATTGCCGGTGGATTGGCCCTTTTTGTTTTCGCTATATTTATCATCGGGAAACAGAAAAATTTGTTTGATCCTGTATTTAAGCTTAGTTCAACTTTTTATAATGTGAGCGGGCTCCAGGTGGGGAACAATGTCCGTTTTTCCGGGATTAACGTCGGCACCGTTGACAAAATCAGCATCATTAACGATTCAACGGTAAAGGTTGAGTTGCTTATTAAGAAAGAGGTCAAACCGTTCATAAAGTCGGACTGTGAAATGGCCATTGGGTCGGAAGGCCTTATTGGCGACCGGCTTGTATTTATCACACAGGGAAGTTCTGATGCGCCGGTAGTAAAAGACGGACAAACAATTGTGTCGGCTGAACCTGTTGAGCTTGATGCCATCATGGCAAGCGTGCAGATAACCGCGGATCAGCTGGCAGAGATCATGTATAATATAAATAACGGAAACGGAACACTTGGAAGGTTAATCAATGATTCGACCATTGCAAACGATTTCAGCCAGACCATGACAAATATTAAAACCAGCAGCAAAGGGTTTAGCGAAAATATGCAGGCTGCCAAACACAATTTCCTTTTGAAAGGTTATTTTAACAAGAAGGCAAAAGCAGCAGAAGAAAAGAAGAAAGAAATAGAGAAGCAAAAAGCTTCAGACCAAAAGGTAAAAGATAAAGAAGAAAAAAATGCAGCGAAGCAAAAAGCAAAAGATGAGAAGAAATAATATAAACGCCCGGAGCCCCGTAACCGATTGTTGTACCACTTTTCATTATTTGCCTTGAATTTACGTTTCGCTAAATATTGTCCCTAAACATTTTTCAGGCTCGGCACGGGCCAAAACGTAAGACACGCAACAGACCTTCCAGGTTTCCAAATCCTGGAAGGTCTGGAAATAGACAAGCATGGACGAGCATGGACAAAGGATGGACAAAAGATGGACAAAAGATGGAGAAAGAATGATGAAAAGATGATGCTTATAGCTTCCTTATAGCTTGCTTATTGGGAGAAAAGATGGACAAAGGATGGAGAAAAGATGGAGAAAGGATGGAGAAAGGATGATGAAAAAATTAAAAAATGATAATTGATGATCGGCAATGAATTGTATTTGTGTGTGTTATAAAATGGTTGTTTTTTCAAAAGTATCTATTTTAGCTTCTCAAAATCTCAACAGTTTTACGGTCAGCTCATTGCAAACATTGTTATATGGAAGATATAAGAATAGTGTGAAAAAAAGTGGAAACAAAAGTATTACATTTTAGTGGTTTGCCGGATAAGGATGATCCTCCATTCAGTATGCATCCCTGACGTTTCCCCTTAAAACGGACCCTGTCAACACTTGTTTCACTGGTCTGTTCGCAATGTAATTTGCCGGTGCAATGGCAAAAATACCCTGCAGCCTCTGATTATCATAGTTTTGACACAAGATGTATACATCATTTTACACTAACGGGGGTCGTATAGGCCCTTTATTTTTGTTGCCTGAAACAAATTTAAACCAAATACCATGAAACATCCAAAACCCCAATGTTCATGCAAACCATGAATGTTAATTATGGATATTCCCTGTCTGCCGGCAGGCAGGCATATGACTCAAAAAATAAATATTTCAATATGATAACAATATTAGCATGACTGCAAAACACACTTTATTCGGGCTTCTCCTCCCGCAAGCCGTCGGGCTGTTCAGCTTCATGATCGCCATTGTATCTATCTGGGTACAGATGGAGATTCGGCTGGCCTAACTGAATGTTGAGATCACCAATTGAAACAAGATATGATGGTCCATAAAACCGAGAACCGCCGCGACATGGAGACCCAGCGAACAGATCTGAACACAAAAATGAAAAGCCCGTTGTCATGAAGTTTATCAGGACAGCGGGCTTGTTGATTTACATTGATTACTTTGAAACCAGCCGGCCGGATTGAATTGTTTTATTATTACCGGTTATTTTATAGAAATAAATTCCGGGTGGAAGGTTGCCTGTTTTAAGTGTGGTAATTTTTTTGGTGAGGGTTGTATTCATCAACGCAACTCCCAAAATGTTATAAATCGTCAATTCAGTTTCTTTGATCAGTGAGTTATCATTTATCAAGACATTCATGAACTCCATAAATGGATTCGGATAAATTGTTACCGCCTCATTTGTTGTTGCATCATGAGCGGGTATGCTTACGGGTGCGCAACCTGAAGGAACCTCAGTGGCAAAGGCATTAATAGCATTGGCCGTTAAGGCGCCGGTTGTTGTGAGCGCCCTGCCGTCAAGTTGAACGCCTTGCATTAAAAGTATGGCGCTGTTGTTACAAACAATCATTCCTTTGAAAACAGAATAGTCGTTTAAGCTCATTGCGCCATCGATTTTCCAATAGACATTTTTTGCCTGGGTTCCATTGATCAGCTTAACATTTGAATATGTACTTGTTGAAAAAGCGCCATTCACCTGGATAACAAATACGGCATCTGCATTTCCCCGTGCATTGAGATAAAGTGTATCAGTAAATACGGTAGCGGCATTCAGGAGGTATGTATGAGGGGTAAGCACAAGGTTGTTCCCGAACCGTGCCGGAAATAGCAGCTCAATATCAAATGGCAATGTATTCAGGTAGTTATATACATTAAGCAAATCTGAAGCACATTGTGCTGTTGATCCATCCGGGATGGGATGGATAGTCCCTGTTACCAGAAGCGGATCGAACCCGGTTGTCAAACCAACGTTGGTTCCAACATCACCTGTAACATACGTCAGACCGCTATTTGTTACCGGTCCGTCAGATGAAAACAATGCATAACATTCCGTAGAAGCGAGTTCGGGAGCTGCCGGACCAGTAAGTACTGCACTCCCGCAGCCACTGGGTGTATATGCCAATACACCGTCAACCGTTACAGCCCCGGAGGTAGAAAGCGCCCTTCCTTCAAGGGTGTCGCCGGTATTTATGTTTATAGCAGCGTTATTCGCAATGACCGTTCCCCTCATGGTGGTTCCTGAAGCCATGCTTACAAGGCCTTCGATTTTCCAGAACACATTGCAGGCTTGTGCCCCGTTCATCAATTTGATTTTTGAGTCAGCATTTGTCGAAAAGGCTCCATCAATCTGAAAGATAAATATGGCATTTGCATCCCCTTGGGCATTTAATGTCAGAACTGAGTTCAGTGTTGCAGCTTCGGATATGGAATATACACCGGCATTCAGTATTTGGCCGTTACCAAGCAGCGGCCCGGGGAAGAAATTGGGTATGGTACTGTTCAGCTGGTTATAAGCAATAAGCAGGTCTGCTGCACATTGCGCAATTGCGCCGTCAGTATTGTGAAGCACGCCGTTCACATTACCGAAACCGGTAATGGCCCCGTTGTTCGTACCGATATTGCCTGTAACCTGCGAAATTCCCGTATTGGTTACTGCCCCAACAGTAGAAAAGAGAACGAATTCTGACACAGTTCCCAGGGGAGGGGCCTGTGCAAAACTCAGGATGGGTATTAAGAGCAGAATCCCTGCAGTTAATGCATTCAGTAAATGTACTTTCATTTTGTTTGTTTTTTGATTTGTGAAAGAATTTTCACAACATGACAAAGGTCGGAACCTTAACAAAAGAAAGCGTTACATAACTTTAATAATATGTTACATGATTCACACCCGTTATTTTCTCACAATCTTCTTTATTTCCAGACGATCACCGGCCATAACACGAATAAAGTAGATACCTGGTTTCTGTTCCCCAAGGGAGAATTCATAACGGTCATTCCCGGTTACCTCCTCTGTAAGGATTAAATTACCGACCATTCCGAATATTTGAACCTCGGTTATAATATCCCTTAAAGTGCGGTCAGGTTCAAGATAAAATTTGTCATTGGTAGGGGACGGATAGATTTTGAAGAATGCATCGGCCTCAGCAATTGGAGTAATTTCTGTGGTTATAGCGTTTTTGGTCACCATTGTTGCATTTGAAGCGCAGCAGAATTCTCCGGTAGCAGTGATGTATCCATGCAGATATCCCCCGGAAAATACCCGGGTGCCCTCCAGGAAACGTATGTTCATACCTGCAATAAGCGTAACGCTACCACCGTTCTGGACCAGGAATGTTGTTCCCCCTCCCGCAATTGTAATAGTCTGGGAAGCATTTTTACAAACAGTTACCAAATCATCGACAACACCACTGACCTGGACAGTTGCAGGGATCATACTTGCCGTGATTGCAGTGGTACCTAAAGATCCTGTGGTTGTAAGCGCTCTGCCATCCAGTGTAACTCCTGTAGCCAGGAGGATCGCACCATTGTTGCAAACAATTGTCCCCTTGAACTCCGAATAGTCATTTATACTGACTGCGCCATCAACTTTCCAATACACATTTTTTGCCTGTGCCCCATTAATCAAAAGAACTTTTGAATAGGTGCTTGTCGAAAGGGCCCCGTTTATCTGGATCACAAATACTGCATCTGCATTACCCTGTGCATCGAGGTATAGCGTACCTGTAAATTCCGTAGCGGCATTCATAAGGTAAGTATGTGGGGTAAGAACCAGGTCGTTTCCAAACTGTTCAGGATGCAGCAGCAAAATATCATACGTCAGTCCGTTGAGATAATTATAGACGACAATCAAATCGGCTGCACATTGGGCTGTAGAAACATCCGGAATGGGATGAATAGTGCCATTTACCAACAATGCATCGAAACCGATGGTTAACCCGACATTTGTACCGACATCGCCTGTAATATGTGTTATACCTGCGTTTGAAACTGCTCCGTCAGAAGAAAATATTGTATAACATTCAGTGGAGGCAAGTGCAGGAGCCGGTGGTCCTGTAAGAATAGGACTTCCACAGCCGATGGGTGTATATGCCAGCACTCCGTCAACAGTTACAGCCCCGGTAGTTGAAAGCGCTCTTCCTTCGAGTGTGTCGCCGGTGTTCATGATAATTGCTGCGTTATTTGCAATAACAGTTCCCCTCATGGTAGTTCCGGAAGCCATGCTTACCAGTCCTTCCACTTTCCAAAATACATTACAGGCTTGTGCCCCATTAATCAATTTGATTTTTGAATCAGCGCTGGTGGAAAATGCTCCTTGAATCTGAAAAATAAAAACCGCACTGGCATTTCCCTGTGCATTTAAAGTCAGGTTCATGTTTAATGTTGCCGCACCGGAAATGGAGTAGACGCCAGCATTAAGAATCTGTCCGTTACCCAGCAACGGCGAAGGAAAAAAAGTTGGAATGGTACTATTCAATTGGTTATACGCAATCAGCAGATCTGCTGCGCACTGCGCACTTACCCCATCATTGTCATGTATCCCGCCATTCACATTTCCAAAACCGGTAGTAGAACCACTGTTCGTACCAACATTGCCTGTGATTTGTGAAATTCCCGCGTTGGATACTGCTCCAACGGTCGAAAAAAGAACGAATCCTGCAGCAGTTCCCAAGGGAGGGGCCTGTGCAAAAGTCAATATTGCTTGTGAAAACAGGATAGCTATCGTTAAGACTTTAAGTATTTGTGTTCTCATTTTTTGATTTGAATTAAGGATGAATTTTTACAATGTGATAAAGGTAAATGCCATAAATACAAAATGCATTACACAATTATAGAAATAAGTTACATGATTCACACATATAGTTTCCGGCAGAAAAGCAAAACAAGGCAGCCTTGTTTTCCAGGGCAGCCTTGTTTATAAAAAGTTAAACAGGGTTGAAACAAATTAAGAACTCATGAACTGTGGCAAGAATTGCCATCTCGGGAGCGAAGTTTTATTTACAGATATCAAAGAACCTGTCAGGCAGGAAACGGACGTCGATAATTTCGCCTTTATTATATCGTGAGGCATTGAAGGTTTCTGTTTTTAGGTCGTCGGACCAGGAGATCACTTTGAATTCGGTTCTTCTGTTTAGTTGGTGTTCTGCGTCGGTGCAAGGGACTCCGTTTTTACATTTATTTACCAGTTGGGTTTCACCGTATCCTTTAGCGGTGATTCGTCCGGGGTTAATACCCTGCATGACGATATACCTGACAGCTGACTCGGCGCGGTTTTGGGATAAGATCAGGTTATAAGCATCGCTTGCCCTTGAGTCGCAATGGGAACCGAGTTCGATGTTGACGGGGTTTTCTTTCATGATCAGCACGAGTTTGTCGAGGGCTGGATGGGCGTCAGGGCGGATGTAATATTTATCGAGATCGTAATAGATATTATCCAGCACGAAGGTCCGGTTCACATGCAGTTGGTCCAGAAGCAGATCACGAGGGGCGGGGCGTTCGACGGCTTTGTTCAGGGTATCGGGGGTAAAGAGATAACAGTCGGCGATATAGCCGGTTTGCATGGCTTTGACAGTATAAGGGTTTCCGGGAGTTACCTGTGTTCTATAATACCCGTTAGCATCTGTTTTCAAAACCAGTGCCTGATTTTTTCCCTGGTTCAGGAAGAAGACGGTGGCATCATTGATAGGGTTGAGTGTAGTTTTATCTTTAACATACCCCGACAGATAGGTGATGGCTGCGAAAGTATTTAGTTTCGGCGCCGGGGTAACTTCACTGGAGTGGCGAAAGATATAAAGGTCATCGTTCCCAACTCCACCGGGGCGACTTGAGCTGAACAGGCCATTGACATTATTTTTATTAATACAGAGAGAAAAGTCATCATAGGATGAATTGACCGGTTGATTGAGGTTCTGGGGTTTTGTCCATGTTGAATCATTAACCTGGTGTGTAATAAAGATATCAAGTCCGCCTAAACCGGGAAGGCCGTCGGAGGCAAAATAAAGGTCTCCGTTGTCAGCTAAAAACGGGAACATTTCATTGCCAAAGGAGTTGATCACTGGTCCCAGGTTAACAGGCGCACTCCACTTATTATCTGCACGAAGGCAGCGGTATATGTCGGTACCGCCGTAGCCGTTTTTCATATCTGAGACGAAGTAGAGCACGTTTCCATCTTTTAAGAGGGTGGGATGTCCAATGGAATAATCGTTGTTATTGAGGAAGAAGGGGGTCGGTTTTGTCCAGTTTGATTTGTCGTGATGTGAGCTATAGATTTTGAGCAAATGGGTCCTGATTTGATGTTGGTCTTTTTTTCCTTTATCCTTGTACATAATGGTACGATTTATAAACGCTTCGGTAAAGTTTTGATTAAAGGAAGCGGGGCCATCATGATATGATTGATTAAACCGCTCGGGAGCGAGCCGTATATCTTTGAAGTCATTGTAGAAGTCATTAATAAAAACTGGTTCGGCATAAAACATGCGCAGGTAGTTGTTGCCGGTCCAGCCATATTTTTTATTGTTATTGACAGGGGTAAGGCGGTCAGAAGTAAAGCACAACCAGTTTTGATAAAATACGGGGCCAAAATCGGACTGTTTTGAATTCAGGGTGAGAGCATTTTTCACTTCAAAGGAGGGGGTTATATTTACCCAGATGAGGGCGCTGTCGCAGAAGGCGGCGAAGATTATAGCCCTTGGGTCAGTGGGAGAGAGGGCATTATATTGTAAAAAGACTTCCTTTGCCTTGAGGTATTCTCCGCAAGAGCGCAAAACCTGGGCATAATTGAACAAGGTAGCAGGTTCCGGATTGCCGTATTCGATAGTTTTTTCATACCAGCCGCGTGCGTGCTGGACGTCGTTTTGTTTACGGTAGCATTCAGCCATAAGCAAGGTGGCTTCCCGCTTATCAACGTTCTCTTTTTGTAATGATTTGTTCAGGGTTAGCAAAGCCTGTGAATAGTTATACAGGGCCATTTGTTTTTTTGCTTTTTTTATCTGGCCAAAAGCCATGGAACCTGAGATTACCGTTATGAGAAGGGTGAATAAAAGTATACGCTTGTTCATATGTAAGGATGTTAAACGTTAAAAATATCTGGGGGTAAGCATACGTGATTTTCCAAAAAGGTCGAAATCATATCCGATCCTGATTTCATGGGACCCGGAGTTATAGCCTTGGAGGGAATTAAACCACAGATCATAGGAATAGCCGATCGACAGGTTTTTTGTAATGTTGACTTCGACAAGAAAAGCGAGGGCTGCATTAGTCCTGTAAGAAGCGCCCAGGGTCAGTACCTCGCGGATAAGGAAACTGGCATTGAAATCAGCTTGAAAGGGGGCTCCTTCGATAACTTTCATCAATAACGATGGCATGAATACAAAATGTTCGGAGAAAGGTATGGCTCCACCGGCGATTCCATAGAAATGTCGTTTCAATTTTGAGAAACTGGATTTTGTATCAGGAGATGGGGCGCTTGAGACTGACATTTGATTTTCGAGCAGGTGTTTTGAAGAGAGTCCCACATAAAAGTGAGGGGCATAATAGTAGATACCAAAGTCCAGATCAGGCACGGCCTTGTTTTTTACCTGGTTAATGAGAGCAACATCACCTTGATCTCTTGGTTCGAGCATATCCCATTCGATGTTGTAGTATTTAAAACCAGCATTAATCCCAAAGCATAATTTACTATGGTCAAAGATCACCCTGTAGGTAAAATTGCCCATTACGCCATAATCAACGGTAGGGCCCAGTTGATCGCGATAGGCATAAAGGCCGATGCCGATATGCGGATTACGCAGGGGGGTATGAGCGGAGAATGAGATTGTTCTGGGACCTCCGTTAAAGCCCACCCATTGAAACCGAGTGATGGCTTCAAGGGAAAACAGGTCATGACTTCCGGCATATCCGGGATTGATAGCAAGTTTGTTATACATATAGTGCGTAAACAACGGATCCTGCTGGCCATAGGTTAATGCCGAAATAAGAAACAGGGCAATTGCCAATGTTTTTTTCATATCTTTATGTTTAATAACGTGAATCTATCAATGGAATACCCCTCATAGGTCACTGGGACTTGCTGAATGGGTCATGAAGGGTATTCCATTTTTAAATTTTCATGTTTGGTTAATTATGTATTTTGAACAGTTTTATTTACTGCCTTTACGAACGAAAATCCATCCATTTCTGCTTCCCCCATTCTTTATGGTCAGGGTATAGTAATAGGTTCCGTCAGGAACCATATGCCCCTGAAGATCAGTTCCATTCCAGACAACGGTTTTGTTATCATAGCGATCGTACCCATTAATTTTGTCGCCCCAGCGATTGAAAATGGTGGCAGAATTGTTCGGAAATTTTTCAATTCCGTCGATGATCCAGTTGTCGTTGTCCCCATCCCCGTTGGGAGTTATTACATTATATATGATGAGCCAATTGGCAGGTGAATCTTCACTGACGAAAACATGGACCGTGGCGGTATCACATAAAACCGGGACTCCGTTGTCACAAATAAAATAGAACAAGGAATCGTTACCGGTAAATCCTGTATTCGGGGTATAGGTTATAGTGCAGTCGCTGTTCAGGGTCACCAGTCCGTTGTATGGGCCCCCGCAGAGGGTAACACTTACGATCTGGTCGTCGGGGTCATAGTCGTTCTTGAGAATATTGATGTTGATCGGGATGTTTGCCCCGGTCTTAGCGTAATCATCAACAGCCACAGGGGGAAGGTTGTGGGAACCGATGGTAATTATGACATTGTCGGTTGCCATGCAGCCGGTCATCAGATCCGTCACGGTGAACCAAAAGGTTACAGGTTCAGTGAGAATGACAGTCTGGGGATTATCGGTTGTATAACCGAACAACAGGGTTGCCGGTTGCCACTCAAATGCGAAAGTGCCGGAACCTCCGGAGGCCTCTCCCGAAAGCCGGGTCGAGGTACCAAAGGCAATGGATTGATCTGGTCCGGCATTGGAGACAGGTAGCGGATTGATTGTCAGCATAGCCTCACTGGAAGCCATGCTGCAGGGAGCGTTGGAGGCTGCAGTGAGTGTCAGTATAACAATACCTGTCTGACCGATTGCAGGCATGTATGTGGGAGTCAGTGTTGTTTCCCCTATCAGTACCCCTGGTCCCTGGGCTGTCCAAAGCAGGGAAGTGGCATACATTGCGGTTGCTCCAATGACCATAAAGGGAGCGCCTTCACATACAGTACCGCCAGGTCCGGCTGAAACAACAGCCTGCCGGCTGATAGTAAGAATCATGGTATCGACAGCAGATTGACAAGGTGCACAGCAATCGGAGGTCAGGTACAACCTTACAGATCCATCAACAATATCACCGGCCCCAGGTGTATAAACCGGGTGTATCAATGAGGTATTGTCAAAGTAACCTGATCCGGTTGTTGCCCAGGTCACACAGGTAATGTTGGTTGCCTGGGAGCCAGAGATCAATATGGCTGACCCTTCACAGATTGTTAAATCCGGTCCGGCATTAACATCAGCTGGAGTATAAACGTTGATGAACACTTCATCCTGGTTTGCATCACAAATGCCATTTGCGATAATCCACAGGAATGCATAGTTCCCCGGGATCAGGCCTGATATTATAGTATACGGATCGTGTACATCGCCAATGAGGGCAGCGGAAGGTCCGCTTTGCTGCACCCAGGTACCGAAACCGTACACGGGAAGATTGGCTATCATGGTGGTAGAGATACCGTGTTGATCCCAGGTTTCCGGTGCAGGGTGTTGACGAAGATTGGCTATCATGGTGGTAGAGATACTCGTACCTGAATTCAAACAATGGTTCTGATCTGGACCGGCGTATGGCAGACTTGGGTAATAATAATTGATGATGTTCATGGTGTCATCACTGATACAGGAAGTTCCTCCTGGAAATGATGCTGAAATTGTATAGCGGAAAACATAAGGAATTACACTCGGTATGAGTCCGCTCACGGTGGCTGCCGGCGTATTGGGGGGGTCCGGAGTCACAACATTCGGTCCTGATACAAAGGTCCAGTTACCCACACTTCCCTCCGGAGGGAAATTACCAGTGAGGAAAGTAGTAAAGCTTTGACAGAGCAACTGGTCTGCTCCTGCATCAGCAGTCACAGCGGTAACCGCGTAAAGAAATACGGTATCATTTGTACATTGCGATGGCAGGGGAATACCGTTATCACAGATCGACACGACAGCCATATCACTTCCGGTAAATCCGGATGCAGGTATATAAGAAAAGTTGCCATTGGAAAGAACCGTGAATGTTCCGTGGACTGTATTTACGACCGGAACTGAATTTACCGTCAGCGCCGTTCCATCCGGATCATAATCACCGTTTAGCAACACATTCCCGGAAATGGTCTCATTTATACAAGTATAAGCATACTCGTTGAAGGTCACCGGAGGCCTGTTAACGCCAACAACAACTGTTGAGGTGTTATTACTCAGATCAGGATCATTGGTCGTACTTGATACGATTGCCGTATTGGTTATGCTTCCTGTTGGGTTACCCGTAAGTATCCCCCGGATCAGAAGCGAGAAGTTTTGAAGCGTGGCAACCGTGCCGGCGTTGTAACTACTGAACCAGGCAAACCATGTGGTACTGCCATCGGTTGAAAACTCGGCGTCGGTTATGGATAAAGGGATAACATCGCTGATGGTCACATTCTGTGCATCACCCGGGCCGTTATTGACCACGTTTAGCGTGTAAACGATCTGCTGCCCTGCTACGACCGGGGAGGTGTTGCACGTTTTGATAATGGCCAAGTCGGCTGATGCAATTGGTGGCAATTCACTATTAACAATATTATTATGTAGATGAATAGCTCCTGCAATTGAAAGGCCTCTACCAAAAAGTGAGGAACCTTCCAATAATTCGATAGCTCCGTTAGCAAGAATATTCCCTCTGAATGCCGAATAATCACCTAATGTGAATGCTCCATTTATTTGCCAGTACACATTTTGCCATGAAGTTCCATTGATAAGAAAGACATTTGAGTATGTACTTGTCTCTAGAGCGCCATCTATCTGAATTATAAATAAAGCATTAGGATCACCTTGCCCGTCCATTGTTAAATTTCCATTTATTGTTGCAGCGGCTCCTATACAATAAGTATTAGGAACAATAACCTGACCGTTTCCCAATGTGGTTCCTAAAACCTCACCGCAGGGCAAATTATCCAAATAGAAATATGTAAGACCTAAATCTATTGAAGCTTGTAATGATACAGCATCTTCCACATGAATTTGCCCATTGACTGTTCCCGGAGGGAATCCGGTTAATGGGCCTGCATTAGTGCCAATATCACCAGTCACTTCTGATGGCCCAAGATTGGTAAATGCTCCAACTGAGGTAAATAAAGCGAAATTGTCTGTATAGTTTTTTCAGTATAGGAGAATTGGAAACGCAGGGAGAACCATTGGAGAAGATGGGAGAACCATTGGAAACGCAGGGAGAACCATTGGAGAAGATGGGAGAAAGATGGGAGAACCATTGGAAAAGATGGGAGGGCCATTGGAGCCGCAGGGTCCTTAATGGGTCCTTAATGGGTCTTTAATTGGAGGACCATTGGAGGGCGCGGGTCGAAAATGTTGATAAACCAGGTCAATTTGTTGAAAAACACCCGGGGTAAGGAATATTACCTTAACGATGTTTTCCAGACCTACAATAAAACCGAACTCTGCCGGCAGGTGGCCGGATTGATCAGCGCCCCCTGGATGGTTTGATGCGGGGATTCTCCCTTCTCCTTGAGGAGAAGGGTTAGGGGATGAGGTGGATGCCAGGTGGGCGACTTCTTTTTTTATCGGATTGTTTATGAATCTATAAAAGTTTGTAATTTAGTAGGGGAAAGTTAAGGGCGCTTTGATGGGAGCCCCCCTCTGGATTTCGCTAACCAATCCCGGAAAAGGTTGAGATAATAAAATGAAAATCCTCGTGTATCGTTGATAATGACGATGGATCCGCTATTGATCGGTTAACGAGTCGTTATGGGGTATTAAATGGAAAACATACTTCGTGAATATTTGCATATAAGTAACTATTAAGTTACCTTTGCCCAAAACTCATTGATTTGGAAAAGATTCGAACAATTGTTGCCTATAAAGATTATTTCGAGGAATTTCTTGTAAACCAACCTGTTAAGGTTCAGAATAAAATTTTCAAGATCCTTGAAATAATTGAATATCAACAATATATTCCAACCAGGTATATTGAGCATATAAAAGGAACTGAAGGTCTTTATGAAACCAAATTCTCACTTGGTTCTGACATTTGGAGAGTTTTCTGTTTCTTTGATGAAGGTCGGTTAGTGATTCTGCTCAATGGGTTTCAAAAGAAAACACAAAAGACACCAAGAACGGAAATTTCTATCGCCTTGAGACTCAAGGCAGAATATTTCGAAGAAAAGAGAAAGGGGAAAATATGAAAAACGAACGTTCAAATGTGAAATCATGGACAAAGATTAAAGATGATGTCTATGGTAAAAAAGGGACTTCTCGGAGGGATGAACTTGATCGGGATATAGAAGCTTTTAAAATAGGATTATTAATCCGTCATGCCAGAGAATCAAAGAAAATGACTCAGGAAGAATTAGGAAAAGTGATTTCTAAAAAAAGAAGTTACATTTCAAGAGTTGAAAACGACGGAAGCAATATGAATTTGAAAACATTATATGACATTGTGGAAAAGGGACTAGGCGGAAAGGTCAGCATTGCTATTGAAATTTAACACCCCATAACATGCCAGCAGCCGCAAAAATGAAACAATGAAGTTTAGCTCTTCCCTGGTACCTTTTCTGCGGCTGCTGGCTATACGTGTGTTCCTTGAATCAATTCCTATGAAAACGGAATTGAATGCTGTATAAAAGATGGAAGGCTCTTTGAAAATTGTGTAAGTGCGCGGAGGTCAAGCGAACCGACTGGCCGGCCTTGC
>JALNWE010000033.1 GCA_023231065.1 Bacteroidales bacterium | reverse complement strand
CCTCATCCCTTATCCCTTATCCCTCATCCTCTAAAACTCACTTCCGTGATTCCCGCCCCTCCGGTTTCAAGGGATGCATCGCGGGCTGACTTAACCTCTTTTTGCGACCGGAGATAATCGCGCGTGACTTGTCGCAGGACGCCATTCCCTTTACCATGCAGTATTCTGACTTCATGGATCGACAACAGGATTGCATCGTCGATATAACGTTGCAACAACGGCAGGGCTTCCTCGACCCGTTTACCGCGAAGATCAAGGGTAAGGGAGAACTGGTCTGATCTCTGCTGAAGATCGTTTAGGTAAGCCTGATAAGGACTTTTCACTTTGCTGACAGGGGCGGAGGGATTTGAGATGGGAGATGGGGAATGGGAGATTTGAGATGAGGGAAGGGAGATGGGGGTTTTATTATCTTTGATCTCCGATCCCTTATCTCCCATCATCTCCACCTTCACCTTGGCTAATTCTTCCCGCGCTTCTTTGGTTTTGCTTTTTTCCGCTTGTGCTTCCCTGATCTCCTTGATGGTTTTTTCGATGATCCTGTTGGAATCATCTAACAACTGGCGGGCTTCGTTTCTGGCTTTTTCGAGGATCTCTTTTTTCTTTGTTTCGAGATCGGCATTTAATTTTTCATATTTATGGACGAGTTCGGCTAAAAAGTCATCGGCGACTTTGAGTTCATCTTCTTTTTTGGTGATCTCTTCTTTTTCGACTTCCAGGTTTTGCAGTTCGCGGTCGAAGTCAAGCTGGCTTTTACCGGTTTTTTTTCTGGCTTTTTGCAGCGCCTCGGCGGGAAAACCGATCTCATGCGCGATCTCAAGAGCGAAAGAGCTGCCCGGTTTACCTGTTTTAAGGCGGTAGAGGGGTTTTAGCTTTTTCAGGTCAAAAAGCATGGCGCCATTCACGATCCCCGGTTCGCGGGATGCCAATAATTTAAGGTTCGAATAGTGTGTGGTGACCACGCCAAAAGCCTGACGGGCGTTGAGCGATTCGAGGGTTGCTTCGGCAATGGCGCCTCCCAGCGAAGGATCGGTGCCGGTTCCCAGTTCATCGATCAAAAATAAGGAATGGTCATCAACGTGTTCAAGAAAAAATTTCAGGTTGAGCAATTTGGAGGTATAGGTGCTCAGGTCGTTATCGATCGATTGTTCATCTCCGATATCGATGAAGATATTGGAAAACACGGAGAATTCCGAATCTTCTTTTACCGGAGGGAGCAAACCGCATTGAAACATGTATTGAAGGAGCCCCACAGTTTTGAGGCAAACCGATTTTCCCCCGGCGTTGGGCCCCGAGATGATCAGGATCCGCTGATTGGTGTTGAGCTCAATATCCAGCGGCACCACTGGCTTATTCTGTTTCTGATGACTGAGGCAGAGCAGTGGATGTACCGCCCCCCGCCAGAGAAGGGCGCTGGATGCTGGGATAAGGGATGGGAGATGGGGGATGGATACTAGGTCAGGGGATGAGGTGGATGGCTGGGGCCCTGTTATCATGGGTTTCCATCCGTTGACCTCCACGGCGAACTTTGCTTTGGAACGGATAAAATCGATTTCTCCAAGGAACTGGTAAGCATGGATGAGGAAATCGGTGTAAGGGCGCAGGAAGTTGGCAAATTCAATAAGGATGCGGATGATCTCGCGGTGTTCGGCATATTCCAGCTCCCGGATCTCGTTGTTGGTCTCGAAAATTTCAGTCGGTTCAACATAAACCGTATGGCCGGTGGCCGATTCGTCATGTACGAATCCCGGGATTTTCCGTTTATGGGTACTGATGAGGGGGATCACAAGCCGGCCGTTACGGATCGTGATCTCTGCATCATCGGGGATCCACCCGCTCCGGTGGGCCATTTTGAAACACTGCAAAACCTCCCTTTCAACCGACGTTTGCTTTACTATCTTCTCTTTCCGGATCCGGAGTAACTCATCAGAAGCGTTATCCCTGATCATGGATTTATCGTTGAGGATGCGGTCCATTTTATAGAGAATTGCGTCGATGTTGGATACTGAAGAATGGATTCTCCCTTCTCCTTGAGGAAATGGGGCAGGGGACGAGGTGGATGCTGGGATAAGAGATGGGAGATGGGAGATGGGAGATGGATGCCGGAGGCTGGATCCGTGATCCGCAACCCTTGCCAGGTATGGGAATTTATCCACATTGGTGTCAAGGAAATGATACAGTTTTTTGATGGTCATCAGGGAGAGCCGCAGTTCGGAGAGGCGATCGGTTTCAAGGTAACTTTCAGGGATCCGGACATGCGTCAGGTCGGGGATCATATCATAATAATCCTGAGCCGGGAAATGTTCCTCAAACTGCACCACTTGTTTCATTTCGGCAGTTTCCGAGAGCATCGTTTCAATTTCCGCGGCATCGGACGAAAAAGAAATTTTATCGACCCAATACTTGCCCAGCGTACTCAGGCAACGTTCCGAGAGCATTTTCCGGATGGTATCAAAGCCCAATTTTTGTTCGAAGTTGGAAGGAAAGATCATGGTGCAAAGATAGAAAAAGGTCACTTCGTTGATCCTGGATGCTTTTTTCCATAATCTATTCATTCTTAAAGGAAATTTTCTTATTTTTGCCGCTTGTTAGAAAATTCACAATCAAGTTGCTAAATCATTAAAAATCAAAATAAAATGGCGAAAACAAAGAAGTTTTTATCGTGCGACGGAAACCAGGCTGCTGCTCACATGGCATATATGTTCAGTGAGGTTACGGCTATTTTTCCTATCACTCCGTCGTCGAATATGGCCGAAAATGTTGATGAATGGGCTGCCCATGGCCGTAAAAATATTTTCGGGGATGAAGTTAAGGTGGTAGAGATGCAGAGTGAAGCAGGCGCTTCGGGGGCCGTACATGGTTCCCTTCAGGCAGGCGCCCTTACTACTACCTTTACCGCTTCTCAGGGGCTTTTACTGATGATCCCCAATATGTATAAGATGGCCGGTGAATTGTTGCCAGCCGTTTTCCATGTCAGCGCCCGTACGGTTGCCGCCCATGCCCTTTCCATTTTCGGGGATCATGGCGATGTATATGCTACCCGTCAGACTGGTTTTGCCATGTTAGCTTCCGGTTCGGTACAGGAGGTAATGGACCTGGCCGGAATTGCTCATCTTTCCGCAATCAAAACACGCGTGCCTTTCCTCCATTTCTTTGATGGGTTCCGTACTTCTCATGAGATCCAGAAGATCGAATATTTCGAGAACGAGGATATGGCCAAACTGATCGATTACAAAGCTTTACAGGAATTCCGCGATCGCGCGCTTAACCCAGAGCACCCTGTAACCCGTGGCACTGCTCAGAACCCTGATATTTTCTTCCAGGCCAAGGAAGCCGTAAACCGGTTCTATGAGCCCATCCCCGATGTAGTGGATGCTTATATGCAGGAGATCACCAAAATGACAGGCCGTGTGTATCATCCATTCATGTACTATGGCCATCCTGAAGCCGAAAATATCATTGTGGCCATGGGTTCGATCACCGACACCACGAAGGAAGTCATTGATTACCTGATGGCAAAAGGCGAAAAGGTAGGATTGATCTCGGTTCACCTCTATCGTCCTTTCTCGGAAAAGTATTTCTTTAACGTATTGCCAAAATCCGTTAAACGGATCTGTGCCCTCGACCGGACCAAAGAAACCGGATCCAATGGCGATCCGCTTTATATGGATATCCGCGACATTTTCTATGAACAGGCAAAACACCCCCTGATCATCGCCGGCCGGTATGGGCTTAGCTCCAAAGATACCACTCCGTCGCAGATCATCTCGGTATTCAACAACCTGAAAGCAAGCGAACCCAAGAACCATTTCACGGTTGGGATCTTGGATGATGTTACTTTCCATTCGCTGCCACTTCTTCCCGAAATGGATATTGCCCCGAAAGGGACCTATTCAGCCAAGTTCTATGGGATCGGTTCCGATGGCACTGTAGGCGCCAACAAGAATTCCATTAAAATCATCGGCGACAACACCGATAAATATGCCCAGGCCTATTTCTTCTATGACTCCAAGAAATCGGGCGGTATTACCGTATCGCACCTGCGTTTTGGCGATACGCCCATCCGTTCTCCGTACCTGGTGATCACCCCTGATTTTGTGGCTTGCCATGTTCCTGCTTATCTCGAAAAATATGATATGCTGAAAGGGCTGAAAGATGGCGGTACCTTCCTTCTCAATTCCATCTGGGATGCAGAAGAAACCAAACGCCGGTTGCCCGGTCACATGAAGAAATATCTTGCCGCGCACAAGATCAACTTTTACATCATCGATGCCACCAAGATCGCCGATGAGATCGGTTTGGGAAACCGCACCAACTCGATCATGCAAAGTGCTTTCTTTAAGGTAGCCAACGTTATTCCTTATGAGAATGCCGTTAAAGAAATGAAGAAGGCCATTAATAAAACCTATGGCCGTAAAGGGGAAAACATCGTCAACATGAACTATTCGGCGATCGACCGCGGCGGGGAGCTGACCAAGATCGAAGTTCCGGACGAATGGGCGAATATCGCGGTAAAACCTGTTACTGACGAAAGCAAAGATCCTTTTATCCGTCAGATTTTCGACCCGGTCAGCGCCATGAATGGCGACGACATCCCTGTAAGCGCCTTTGTCGGGCGTGAAGACGGTACCTTCCCCAACGGGATGACACAATACGAAAAGCGCGGAATTGCCGTGAATGTCCCCCAATGGATATCTGCCAACTGTATCCAGTGTAACCAGTGTTCTTATGTTTGCCCTCATGCCGCCATTCGTCCGTTCCTGCTGAATGAAACCGAAAAGGCCGGTGCGCCTGCCGATATGGTTACCCTTAAAGCGATCGGGAAAGAGTTGGCCGGTCTGGAATTCCGTATGCAGGTCAGCGCCATGGATTGTACCGGTTGCGGCAACTGTCTGGATGTTTGTCCTGCCAAGACCAAAGCCCTCGAAATGCACGAACTGGGGACCCAGCTTCACGAAATAAAGAACTGGGATTATCTTACCGCGAAGGTTTCCTATAAAACCGATACCATTGACCGTTTCAAAACCTTTAAGAACAGTCAGTTTGCTCAGCCCCTGTTTGAATTCTCAGGCGCCTGTGCCGGTTGTGGTGAAACCCCTTATGTCAAACTGATCACCCAGCTTTTCGGTGAGCGGATGATGGTCGCTAATGCCACTGGATGTTCTTCCATCTATGGTGGAACGGCCCCATTTACACCTTATCGCGCGAACAGTGAAGGAAAAGGCCCGGCCTGGGCCAATTCCCTTTTTGAGGACAATGCCGAGTATGGATATGGGATGGCTGTGGCTGTGACCAAGCTTCGTAAACGCATGGCTGATAAAATGCAGGCTGCCATCAAAGAGAATATGATGGGCGCGGAAACCCTCGAAACCATGAAAACATGGATTGACGGCATGTATGATGGAGAAACCTCCAAACAGGCTGCCATGAAACTGATCCCGTTATTGAAAAAAGAGAATAATCCGCTGGCGACCGACCTGATCAATTTACGTCAGTACCTGATTAAAAAATCGATCTGGATCATCGGTGGCGACGGGTGGGCTTATGATATCGGATACGGTGGACTGGATCACGTGATCGCTTCGGGTGAGGATATCAACATTCTGGTCCTTGACACTGAAGTGTATTCCAATACCGGCGGACAGTCGTCGAAATCAACTCCGGCTGGTGCGGTAGCCAAATTTGCCGCATCAGGAAAGAAGGTCCGTAAAAAAGACCTGGGAGCCATGGCCATGACTTATGGGTATGTATATGTGGCCCAGGTTGCGATGGGCGGCAATAACAGCCAGCTTTTCCGGGCTGTGAAGGAAGCCGAATCGTATCATGGACCGTCGCTCCTCATTGCTTATGCACCTTGTATCAATCATGGGTTGCATCACGGAATGGGGAAATCGGAGGACGAAATGGACCGCGCCGTAGCGTCGGGGTACTGGCACCTTTACCGGTTTAACCCGATCAAGGGCGAAAACGGTGAAAATCCCTTCACGCTTGATTCGAAGGAGCCGGATTGGACGAAATTCCAGGAATTCCTTAATGGCGAGGTACGCTATACATCGCTTACCAAGATTTTCCCTGAGGAAGCCCAGATCCTTTTCAAAGCTGCCGAAGAAAACGCCAAATGGCGGTACAATAATTACCGGCGGTTAGCGGAGATGAATTTTACTAAGGAGGGATAGATTTACCTCATACCCTTCTTCAGGATTCACCTCATTCCCTGCCCCTTCTCCTCAAGGAGAAGGGGAAATCCGGAATCTGGTTTCTTTTTTCTTATCTGAAAACGCTTATATTTGTTCCAACGAATTAAATTTCACGTTGTATGGCAGATTTAGCGACAAAATTCATGGGGCTTCAGCTCAGGAACCCTGTGGTGATAGGTGCAAACAACCTGGTTACGGGTGTAGACAACTGTAAAAAAATGGAGGATGCAGGCGCTGCTGCTATTGTTTACAAAACACTTTTCGAAGAGCAGATAGAGCTGGAGCGGTTGCAACTTAACGAGGAGCTGAATCAATACAATGAGCGTCATGCCGAGATGATCCGTCTTTTTCCCGACATTGAACATGCCGGTCCGAGAGAGCATCTCAGCCATTTACGGACCGTAGTGAATGCGGTGGCCATTCCGGTGATAGCCAGTTTAAACTGTACCTGCGATGAAACCTGGATCGATTATGCCAGGCAATTAGAAGACACGGGCGTCAAGGCATTGGAGCTCAATTTTTACGCGGTTCCGGGCGATTTCAAACGCGACGGCAAGGCGATCATCAATGAGCAGGTCGATGTCGTCACTGAAGTCAGAAAAAATGTCCGGATCCCGGTGAGTGTAAAGCTCAGCCCTTTTTACACGAATGTGTTGATGGTGGTACAAAACATGTATTACGCCGGCGTTGACGGATTTGTTTTATTCAACCGGATGTTTCAGCCCGACATTGATCTGGAGAAGCTGGAACATCATTTTCCTTATGATCATCTCAGTCATGAAGAGGATAACCGTCTTCCACAGCGTTATATCGGATTATTATATGGTGAGATCAGGGGTTCCCTGTGCGCCAATACCGGGATCTTTACCGGTCATGATGTGGCAAAAATGATCCTCTGTGGCGCTGACTGCGTGCAGGTTGTCAGTACGATTTACAAAAACGGGATCAGTCAGGTCCGAAAGATCCTGGACGAACTTGAAGCCTGGATGGATCAGAAAAAGTTTGATACTGTTGATGCTTTCCACGGCAAGCTCTCCAGAAAGCAACTGAAAGATCCTTTTGCATACCGCCGTGCACAGTATATTGATGTTTTGATGGGGGATAAAGGATGAGGGATAAGGAATGGGGGATGGGGGATAGAGTTTATCGCTTCAGTTATTAAAACACATAAAACCTGAACAAAGGACGTTTTCTGGCTTATCTCAAATCTCCCATCCTTTTTATTGCAGTTTCATCTCAAAAAGCATTCTGGCCTGGATGCCTTTCATTTCCCTGATCTCTTTAATATATTGATAGTATTGATAATCTTCGCCCAGGACTTGTTTGAGTTTTGCGGTCGGTTCATTACCGGTAATCTGGTCGATCAGTTCTTCGAACCATTCTTTTTGTTCGGGGAGGGAGATCAGGCGGTAATCTTTGGTTTTAGCCAGACCGGCAGCCATTTCCACGGCTTTGGTAAGGCCGCCGAAATCGTCGATCAGGCCAATGGTTTTGGCATCGGCGCCACTCCAGATCCTGCCTTGTCCTATGCTGTCAACAGCGGGCTGGGTAAGCTTTCTTCCTGCTGCCACTTTTCCGGTGAAAACATCATAGATATGATCAACCTCGCGCTGGATCAACAAAGTCTGGTAAGGAGTAAGGGGTTTTGTGACCGGGATGTAATCACCGTTTTTATTGGTCATAGCCTGGTCGAAGGTAATCCCCAGTTTTTTCGAAAAGAGCCCCTGCATATTGGGAATAACGCCGAAAACACCGATAGAACCGGTAATGGAAGTAGGGTCGGCCATAATTTTTGTAGCAGCGCAGGCGATATAGTATCCCCCGCTGGCGGCAACGTCACCAAGAGAGGCTACCACTGGTTTAACCTGGCGGGCAAGATCGATCTCGCGCCATATCACATCGCTGGCAAGAGCGCTACCACCGCCGGAATTGATGCGGAAGACGATGGCTTTTACGTTGTCGTCTTCACGGGCTTTCCGGATGGCTTTGGAGATTCTCTCCGAACCGATGCTTTGATCATCGCCTTCGCCGCCTGCAATGGATCCGCTGGCATAGACCACTGCAATTTTATCCTTAGGGGTACCCGTTTTTTTCTTCCCGGGAACAGCATTATAGTCATCCATGGAAACAAACTGGATCTTTGTCTTTTCACCGATGGCCAGCTTTTTCTTTAACTCGCTGATCAATTCATCTTTGTAAGTCAACTGGTCAACCAGTGAATATTTCAGGGCATCGCTGGCTGTCCGGATCTTCAGACTGTCGGCGATCCGGTTCAGTTCCTCGTTTCCGATTTTCCGCGATTCGCCAATTCCAGTGATCATTGTTCCCCATATATCGCTGATGAGTTCGGTGATTTGTTTGCGGTTTTCAGGACTCATTTTATCCAGGAAAAGAGGTTCGGTGGCCGCTTTGAATTTCCCATGACGGATGATCTGCATTTTAATATCCAGTTTTTCAAGCAGTCCTTTTATGAAAATGGTCTCTGATGAAAGCCCTTTGAAATCGATGGTCCCCTGGGGGTTCAGGAAGATCTTATCTGCAGCGGTGGCCAGGTAATAAGCCTTCTGCGAATAGACCTCGCTATAGGCCCAGACGAATTTTCCCGATTTTTTAAAATCGAGGATGCCTTCGCGGATCTCATCCACCGTGGAAATTCCGGCGGGAATATCGCTCAGATCAAGGTAAATCCCGGCTATATTGTCGTCCTTCCTGGCTTTCTTAAGGTTATCGAGGATCTCGTTAAGACCAGTGGTTTTCTCAGGACCGGAATAGCCCATCATTATCTTACTTTTGGTAGAACGATCGGCAATCTCTTTGTTGAACCGTGCAAGGATGACGGTATTTTTAGAAATCGCGACTTCATTTTGGGTGGCCATGGCGACGATCCCGGCCACAACGCCAAAGGTGATCAATGAGACGATCACAAGAAGGATCAATGTTCCCAGCATGCTGGCAAACATGAATTTGAAGAACTGTTTCATAAAACAAGGATTTGATTTCTAACAAAGATAACTAAACCTAAATACAATTGACTTTTAGGAGTTGGCTCATTGTTCCGTTTGACGATGAAAATCATATATAGTTACAAATACCCACCTCATCCCCTGGCCCAGTATCCACCTCATCCCCAAACCCTTCTCCTCAAGGAGAAGGGGGAATCCGGTCTCCGGCATCCACCTTCCATCTTCCATCTCCCATCTCTTATCACCCATCTCCCATCCCAGCATTCAGCATCACTTTTCTCTTTCCAGGGTATGCATACCGATTGGGTAGTCCATCATGATCATGCATTTGATCCATTGATAATCGTCTTCATTATGGACGAAATCGAGGTTATTGGTGTCGATAAGAAGTACCCTGAGATCGCTTTGCTGACGGAGAAAATCGAGATAACCGGATTGAATTTTATCCAAATAATCAAACTGGATATTTTGTTCATAAGGGCGTCCGCGTCGCTGAATATTTCTTTTCAGGTTTTCAAGGTTGAGATAAAGATAGACGATCATGTCGGGTTTTGGAACAACCGATGAAACGATGGCAAAGAGTTTTGAATAGAGCGTGTATTCAAGCGATTCAAGGTTGCGGCTGGCAAAGATCAGGGATTTAAAAATGAAATAATCGGCAAGGGTAAAAGAGGTGAAAAGATCCGGTTTATTGAAATGGTCTTTGAGCTGCTGGTAACGATCGGCCAGGAAAGAGAGTTCCAGCGGAAAGGAATAACGGAGCGGATCTTCGTAAAATTTGGGAAGAAAGGAATTTTCTTCGAATTGTTCGAGGATGAGTGAAGCGTTGAGTTCAGCGGCCATGCGGGAGCTCAGCGATGTTTTTCCCGCGCCAATATTTCCTTCGATGACGATATAGCTATACAAAGAATGCAGAATTAGCAATGAATTAATAGTCAATAGTCAATGGTCAATAGTCAATAGTCAATAGTCAATGGTCAATAGTCAATAGTCAATAGTCATTTTCAGCAGTGTTTTAATGTCTTTACGTATCGCGGGGTGTACAAAGTCGGGGGCAATTTCCGCCAGGGGCTGTAACGCAAAAAATCTTTCGTGTAGCCGTGGGTGTGGGATCGTAAGGCTATCACTGAGGATCAGCTTGTTACCATAAAGCAGGATGTCGATGTCAATGGTCCGGCCAATATAGGCAGGTCGTTCAGTGGCAGGGGATGGGAAATTAACAGGGTTTTCTTCACGGATCCTTCCCAGTTTTTTTTCGATTAGTAGTAAGGTTTCAAGCAATTTTTCGGGGGAAAGTTCAGTTTCGATTTCCAAAGCCTGGTTCAGGAATGGGATGGGATCGGTAAAACCCCAGGGTTCGGTTTCATAAATTGAAGATAAGTTCAGGACCGTTCCAGCTTCGGCCGCGATCATTGCAGCGGCTTTGTAAAGTAATTCGTGGCGGTTTCCCCGGTTTGAACCCAGGAGTAAAAACACTTCTCGCATGACGCAAATATCGGAAAAAATCAATATCCGGGAAAGATTAATAAGAGGGATTGGAAGTTGAATTTCCGGTATGAAGGTATCAGTTCTGATACAGTTTTTTCAGGAGGTAATCGATCTTGTTTCCGTAATCGGGATCGGTGGCCCAGGTCCCGCTGAGATCATAGACAGTGAACACAATTCCGCGCCGTATACGGCTCAGGCGACGGTCGACGGGTGGTGAAACGATCGGATCAATACTGGCATAAGCCTTGAGATGTTGTATATGTGCCCTTACTCCTTCTTCCAATGAATCAAACCAATCTCCCGCCGTATAGGCATTGACAGCGCCCAACCCGCAGAAATTGTTCTGGAACCGGCTTACCGAACCGGTAAACCGCAGGAAGCCCGTTTCGAGGCACATCTGGCAGAAAGCCACGTCATGGTTGACTCCTTCGCGCCGGCATTCAATAATGTATGCCTTCACCAGCCGGGTCACATAGAGTGAATCGAGGCTGGTATTGTTGAGCAACATGAAACTGACCATGTGTTCCGGGGCTTTTTTACCCTGATCCATGATCATGATCGAAGGATAAATTTTCGCCGGTTTCCGTATGGTAGCCTTTGTACCTGCCCGGGTATTGTCCTCATTGCCGTTCCCGCTAAAAGAAGTAAAGGCAAGGCCCCATAATAATACCAAAAGGATCAACCGTTTTACCGACATCCTGAAAAAGATCAAAGAAGGGAACAAGATTACAGATAATAATGATCATCTGTGCTGCATGGGTGGCGGGAGTTATGCACAGGAGGGTGTTGAAAAAATGGAAGGCAAAAAAAAGAGGGCATCCTTTTGAGACGCCCTCTTCACACGATCAGTAAACAGTTACTTCACAATATTCTGGAAATCCGGAGTATTTGCAAAGTTATAGAATTCACGGTCGCCTTTTGCCTGAGCTTTGAGGTCGGCTTTCTGGCAGGCCTTCATAAGGTTGTCGTACAACATTTTGGTGTTGTTGGTACGGGCGCCAACGATAGCCAGCAGGTAGAAGGTTTCGGGTGTTTGCGGGGCACATTTAAGGGTTGCTTCGGCAGCGCTGTTATTACCTGATACCAATTGGGCAAGGCCAAGGTTGTAATTACATTTTGCATTGCCTAATAAGGTCAGGGCTTTCGGATAATCACCTTTCGGGATCATGAGGATACCCAGGTTGTAGTTGGTATTTTCGCCCAGGGAAGCTGCTTTTTTGAATTGTGATTCAGCTTTCTTCAGGTCTTTTTGATGGGCTGCAACAACGCCGATGTTGTTTTCGATCATGCCGTTATTGGGGGCAATTTTTTGTGCATTTCCGAGAAGTTCAGCAGCGCGGACAAAGTTTCCTTTGTTGATTTCGGCAGCAGCGGCATTGTTCAAAACTTTCCAGTTATTCGGGAATTGTTTCACGGCATTTTCAGTGATGGTCACCTTGGTATTGTTATCATTGGTGAGCGTAGCGGCATACAGGATTTCTTCAACCTTGAGTTTTTCAGGATTTGAAACTGCATATTGGCTCATTTCTGCATCGGTCAGACGTGGTTCGTACAAAGTGGCTGTGATTTCACTGCGACGTAACGGAGGAAGCAGGTTGGTTTCAATTTCAGGATAGATCAGGATCATGTTGCGGATTTCCTGTTCTTTCTTCAGCTGATCAGCGCTGGAGTTGATCACATTGAGGATCTTATCTTTATCCTTCACATTGCTGGCCTGAACAGCTTTGAGGAAGCCATTCCAATCGGGACCATGGTGCTGGAGTACCATATTAACATCTTTACCTGCAGTTTCGATGGCTTCTTTAACAGCTTTCTTGTCCTTAGTGTCTTTATTGGCAATTTTTGCCCATTCTTTGAACTGGTCCATCATATAAGCCTGGCCGGTTTTGGAACGGTTTTCTGACAGGTTGGCATTGAAGGTTTCTTCACCTTCAGGGGAAGCCCAGCCATTCATGGTGATATCTTTAATTTTCCATCCTTGTTTGATGAAAGCATCAAGGTCGGTAAGTCCTGTTTTGGCAGGATCTGTTTTGTTGATACCATATTTCAGGTCAAGGTCATATTTGTTCTTTTTGAAAAAGACCACACCGGTTTTTGATTGTAAAATTTCTTTTTGGTAACCGTGATCTGCAACGATCGGAGCCTGATCGTTCAGGATGCGGGTTGGTGTGTAGATTATGCCAGGAGCAAGGTCGCGTGAAGGAAGATCAATAAACTTAACCTTTTCCTTGATCTCCTCTTTCTTTAGCATGACTTTTTCCTTGGCTTCATAAATGGTTGGGGCAACCGAAAGCATCGAGGTATTCATCTCGGGTTTATACGGAATGGTGGTGGTATAAGTAAACGAGCCACCATCTTTGTATTTGATCATGGTGCCTTCGCCACTTAATTTTTCGCCATAAATATGGGCTGGTTTTAATTCAGTCTGACCGCCAGGATAAGTGAGGACCGGTTGGAAATACATGGCAGCTTTGGTAGCAAAGTATTTCGGCGGGAAGGTGCCCTTAACGGTAAAGGTTGCGCTGTCGCCTTTTTCAGAAAGGACAGGGGGCGTCACTTCGTATTTGACCAATTCATATTTCTTGGCCATTTCCTTGAGCCCACCGCCGGCATAGGCAAATTTGTAAGTCAAACCTACGGAAGCCGAGCTGTACATATCGTTGATAATTTCTTTGGCGCCGCCTTTGGTCATGTCGAGGATATCGCCATCACGCCATCTCCAGTAAAACTCAACGGGGATGGACCAATGTTTGTTGATGTTAAAATCAAACCCCAGACCAGCACCTAAAGTTAATTCGAGGTTGGTGCTACCGATTCCGCTGGTATTTCCCATGTTGCCGACATTATCTTTATGCCCCACATAACCCGTTTCCTGGGCGAGAAGCAAATCGGTTTTTGATCCTTTGGTTTGGTCGGCGCCGACTCCCAGGATAGCATAGGAAGAGAACAACCGTTCCGGTTTATAACCCAGGATCCAGTTGAGCCAGTTAACTGTCAGCTGCAGATCAGTTTCAAAAACCGTGGATTTAAAGGATTCGGAAACATAACCGGGTTTCCCGTTTTTGTAATCATAGCAAAATTTATTTTCTACCTTACTCTGCACCATGTCATAAGCTAAACGGCCACGGACACCAATGACGCGGGAGAATTGTTTGGTTAAAACCAGTCCGGCATTATAGCCAATACTGTTTTCACCCAGGTTGATCCATAGATTTTTGGAGAGGTCCCCGTTGAATTGTGTGACGCCGCCAAAGACGCCGATTGACCAATAGTTATAGGACGGGGCGGTGTTTCTGGCCTTCTGATCCTTTGTTTTGTCCTGTGCAAAGGATGCTAATGGGACTATTGCCATAAGCATGACAATAAGTACCTTTTGCACGATTTGATAGAATTTTTTCATGACAGTGAAGTTTTGGTTTAAGATATTGTTTACTGATTAATCGTTGATAAATATAAGTGAATATGTTACTGATTTAGCAAATATAATATAAAATGTTTTAGTTTGTATAATTAAAATATAAAGTTCTCTGCTTCAATGAGCTTTTTCACCGGTTAACCGTTCATAAAGCAGTACGGTCATGGATTGAATTATATAGTCCCCTGAAGCAAAGCAACTTAATAAAAGTTGTTTTTCAGGTTGCAAAAATAAAAGAATGATTTTAAATAAACCAATATTTCCCAATTATTTTTATTGTACGATCAAAAAGGATAAGGGTTTCATTTATTCATGGAAAATTTCAGTTTCGAAAAAACATCCCATATCACAATCCCAACAGCTACAGAAACATTAATAGAATGCTTGGTCCCGTACTGAGGTATCTCGATGCATTCTTTCGTGATTTCCAAAACGTTATCATCTATTCCATGAACTTCATTTCCGAAGATAAAAGCCAGTTTCCCGTCCGGTTCAGGATGAAATTCCGCCAGGGGGATGCTGTCATCGGTTTGTTCTACGGCAATCACCCGGTATCCTTCAGCTTCCAGATTACTGACTGCATCAACCGATGATGGATAATAAGTCCAGGAAACCGATTCGGTCGCGCCCAACGCCGTTTTATGGATTTCACGGTGGGGTGGGACGGCCGTGATCCCGCACAGGAAGATGGCTGAAAGCCTGAAGGCATCAGCCGTGCGGAAGACCGAGCCAATATTGTTCAAACTCCGGATGTTATCCAGGATGATCGCGATTGGAATCTTTTCGGAAGTTTTGAACTCATCGACGGTCAGTCGGTTTAATTCGGTCATGGAGAGTTTACGCATGAAGGTTAGGAGTTAAGGGATAAAGATAAGAGATAGGAGATAGGAGATAAAAGATAAAAGATAAAAGAAAAGATGGGGGATGGGGCATTGCAGAAGTTTTGCTGCAAAGATAGTTTTCTGTTAAATTATCAACAAAACCGGAAGAATTAAAAACTGATTCTTAATTTTGAATTTCAATTCATAATTCCTCATTCCATATCTCTCATTGAATCGGATCGCCTCATGAATAAAAACAGGGAAATAGCGGAAACGCCTTTGATGAAGCAGTATAACGCCATTAAAGCGCGGTACCCGGATGCCATGCTGCTTTTCAGGGTGGGTGATTTTTATGAAACTTTTGGTGAGGATGCCATCCGGGCTTCCGGTATTTTGGGGATCGTCCTCACGCGAAGGGCCAATGGGGCTGCAGCAGATATGGAGTTAGCCGGATTTCCCCATCATGCGCTCGACCTCTATTTACCTAAACTGGTAAAGGCGGGACTTCGCGTGGCCATCTGTGACCAGCTGGAGGATCCCAAGACAGCGAAAACCATTGTGAAGAGGGGCGTTACGGAATTAGTTACCCCTGGCGTTTCGTATAACGATAAAATCCTGGAGCAGAAAGAGAATAATTTTTTAGCGGGACTTCATCTGGAGGGAAAGACCTCGGGAATATCCTTTCTTGACATCTCCACCGGTGAATTTTATGTGGCCCAGGGGAGCCTGGAATACATCGATAAACTGATCCAGAGTTTTCATCCCAATGAGGTGATCATTCAGAAAAACAAGCGACAGCAGTTTACCGAGCTTTTCGGGAATAAGTTTTACATCAACACGTTCGACGATTGGGTCTTCACGGCAGATTTTGCCCATGACCTGTTGCTGAAACAATTTGGGACCGCCTCGCTCAAGGGTTTCGGGGTCGAGGACCAGGAGATGGGGGTGATCGCTGCCGGTGCGGCTCTTCATTATTTGGCTGAAACCCAGCACGATAAAGTGCAGCATATCTGCAAGTTGAGCAGGATAGAGGAAGATCATTATGTTTGGCTCGACCGTTTCACAATCCGTAACCTGGAATTGTTGAATTCCCCCAATGACCAGGCGAAGACCTTGCTTGAAGTCCTTGACCAGACTGTTTCGCCAATGGGATCGAGACAATTGCGGCGCTGGATCATCCTGCCCCTCAAGGAGCGTAAACCCATTGAAGAGCGGCTCGACGCTGTAGATTTTTTTACCCGAGACAAGAAGACGTCCGAGCAATTGCGCCATCATTTTCAACAGATCGGCGACCTGGAACGGCTGATATCCAAGGTGGCAGTTGCGCGTGTGAACCCCAGGGAAATGGTATGGCTGAAAAGGGCGCTGGATTCAATTGAAGCGGTCAAGTCAATTTGCGAAAAATCGGGTAATGAAGGATTACTGAAAACCGGCGAGCAACTTAACGGCTGTAGCCTGGTTAGGGAAAGGATCGAAAGAGAAATCAACCCCGAACCTCCGGCTTTGGCCATCAAAGGGAATATCATCCGCGATGGCGTTAACCAGGATCTGGATGAATTACGTAACATTGCATTTTCGGGTAAGGATTACCTGATCCAGATCCAGCAGCGCGAAATGGAACGGACCGGGATCACTTCCCTGAAAATAGGATATACCAATGTTTTCGGGTACTACTTGGAAGTAACCAATTCCCATAAGGATAAAGTCCCGGCCGACTGGCAACGGAAACAAACGCTGGTCAACGCGGAACGCTATATCACGGAAGAGCTGAAAACTTATGAAGATAGGATCCTTCACGCGGAAGAGAAAATGCTGGAGCTGGAGCTGTCCTTGTATAACGACCTGATCCTTTTCTTAGCTGACTATATCCAGCCTGTTCAGCTTAACGCAACGCTGATCGCCAGGTTGGATGTTCTGGTCTCATTTGCCATCAGCGCGGTCAAATACAAGTATAACCGTCCGGAGCTCAACGACAGTTTCGTCCTGGATATCAAAGAAGGACGGCATCCGGTCATCGAACAGCAGATGAAACCCGGTGAATCCTATATCTCCAATGATATCTTCCTTGACGACAAATCGCAGCAGATCATCATTCTCACTGGACCGAACATGTCGGGAAAATCGGCCTTGCTGAGACAGACCGCGTTGATCGTATTGATGGCCCAGATGGGAAGTTTTGTTCCAGCCAGGGAAGCCCGTCTCGGGATAACGGATAAGATCTTTACAAGGGTTGGGGCTTCTGATAATATCTCATCCGGTGAGTCGACTTTCATGGTTGAGATGAACGAAACCGCCAGCATCCTGAATAATATCTCAAACCGGAGCCTGATCCTTCTTGATGAGATCGGTCGTGGGACCAGTACTTACGATGGAATCAGCATTGCCTGGGCCATCGCGGAATTCCTGCACCAGCACCCGCTTTTCAAACCGCGGGTATTGTTTGCCACCCATTACCATGAACTGAACGAGATGACGTCGCTGTTGCCGCGGATAAAAAATTATCATGTCTCGGTCAAAGAGATCCAGAATAAAGTGATCTTTTTACGAAAACTTTTACCGGGTGGGAGCGAACATAGCTTTGGGATCCATGTAGCCAAAATGGCTGGTATGCCTAAGTCGGTGCTGGAAAGGGCTGAAGATATCCTGGTTCAGCTCGAAGAGGCGCATGATGCGGAGGGAATTGGGAAAGGAATACAGGATGCAGGATACAAGGCACAGGATAAAAGAAAGAAATCCGGACGTGGGTTATCCGGAATCCGGAATCCGGCATCCAACCTCCAGCTTAGTTTTATTCAGCTTGACGATCCGTTACTCCAGCAGATCAAGGAAGATATTCTTAATACTGAGATCAATACACTTACGCCCGTGGAAGCATTGATGAAATTGAATGAGATTAAAAAATTGCTGGAAAAAAAGTAGGACAAATGAAAATTTTTATACATTTGCAGCCTTAAAAATTACTTTGCGAAAGTAGCTCAGCTGGTAGAGCACGACCTTGCCAAGGTCGGGGTCGCGGGTCCGAATCCCGTCTTTCGCTCCAGACTATTGTAAAGACGCACAACAGTGCGTCTTTACAATATATAACCTGCCCTGGTGGTGGAACTGGTAGACACGCAGGACTTAAAATCCTGTGACCATTGCGGTCGTGCGGGTTCAAGTCCCGCCCGGGGTACAAACAATAAATTGTTATAACCTGTAAATTAATCGTTTACAGGTTTTTTTATTTCATTGGGGGATGGTACGGGGGACGGTAATTTTTATTTTGAGAATTCATTGCGTCTGATAACTTAACCTGTAACTTTGAATAAGTTTAATGAACACATACTTTGTTGTTTCAAGCAACCCATGAACCGATCGGATCGAAATGAAAATGGCCGGCATTCATATTGCAGTTTTAATTTTTATTGTATGGATCTTTTCCGGTTCAAATGAATGTGCTGCACAAAGAAGATCGCCGGGTTCAGTGATCGCCGATTTTTCTATTCCGGATACCGTTTGTGTGAATAAACCGGTGACTATCACCAACCTTTCACAAGGGGCCACGACCTATCTCTGGAGATTCTGTGCAGGCAATGCAGTCACAAACCCGAACGGAATTGAGCTTGGGAACCCTTCCAATACGTTGAATACGCCATGGGGGATCACCTTGGTACAGGATGGGGTTAGTTTTGTTTCGTTTGTGACCAATTCAGGAGATTCGACAATCTCCAGAATATTTTGGGAAAACGGGTTAAAGAATTTTCCCACAGCTGAAAATCTTGGCAATTTCAATTTCCTGACCCATCATATATTTGGGATTCAGGTAAAGAATGATAACGGTAACTGGTATGGCTTTGTCGCCAATGGTACATCCCTGGTCCGTCTTGATTTCGGCCCAACACTCCTGAATCCATATCCTTTATCCACCATTATTGACATTGCTCCCTTTACGGACACTGCCAGAGGATTGGTTATTGAAAAGGATGGGGACAACTGGGTCGGGTTTTCAACTCAATGGCCGGGCAAAACCATAAAGCGGTTCAACTGGGGGAACTCTTTAAGTTCAACTCCGACCGTTACCGACCTTGGCAATATATGTGGGTTAACGGATCCCATGCAACCAGCGCTGATCAGGGATAATACCGGGTGGTACTTATTTATTGCCAACACAACCTCTTTAGCACAAGTCTATTTTGGTAACTCACTGCTGAGTAATAATCCTGTTGGAACTAACCTGGGGGATCTGGGCAGCATGACTGATGATCGCGGATTGTGCCTGTTAATGGAATGTAACAATCCTTACGGGCTAATTGTGAACCACAATACGGTAGAAAATCTTTTGCTTCAGTTGCATTTTCATGGAGGGCTTGCAGGAACAAAAGCCATTACCCCTTTAGGTAATGTTGGCAATCTCTATCTGCCAAGTGCACTGTCGGAGGCTTTATTTTTCGGGGACACGATCTATAGTATTGCATTAAATGAAAACACCCTGACTACCCTGTTTTTTCCGCCCTGCAACGATACCGTTATCCCTTCTGTCCCCCTGTTTGACCCTTCTCCCATCGTATTTTCAGCGCCCGGCGCCTATACCATTTCTTTAACCGTGGATTTGGGAATGGCGACCGAACAACGTATCTGTAAAGAAATTGAGGTCGATACGCCCAAACCCTTTTATTTTGGAAAAGATACGACGATCTGCGAAGGAACTGATTTTGTTCTGACTCCTGGCTCCGGATATAAAAAATATCTATGGAATACTGGAGAAATCAGCCATGAGATTCACGTAAGTCAAACAGGATCTTATTGGGTACAGGTCACCGATTTTCATGACTGCGAAATGGCGGACACCATTAATATTGATGTTGTGCCAGATCAATCAGCGACAGTTGATACATCGATCTGCTCGGGCCAGACATACCATGCGGGTGGGAAAACACAGTCAACCAGCGGTACTTACTATGATACATTGACGGTTCAGTATGGATGTAAAAAAATTATCACAACTCATCTTGTAGTCGAACCGGAGATCATTGTAAATATCAGGGAGGATACTTGCCTTATCAAGGGGAATACGATGGATTTAATTGCATATACCGGAGGGGCGCCGGACTATACCTGGCAGGATGGTTCTCACGGTTCCGTTCTCAGGATAACAAATCCTGGAAATTATTGGGTTGTGGCTACCGTGAATAAATGTACAGGGTCGGATACCATCCACATCGAAAAATGCCCTGAACCAGAAATCGTGCCATTTTCCTTGCCGGCTGCCTTCACTCCCAATGAAGATGGGGTAAATGATGTGTTCAAGCCAACCGGGAGCGAGGTCGTTGGTTTCCACATGATCATTTTTAATCGTTGGGGGCAGATGTTATTTGAAACCCTCAAGTTTGAAGAAGGTTGGGATGGAAAATATAATGGCGAATATTGTGAAACAGGAGTATATGCCTATGTTATTACGTATAATGACACTGGTAACCCGGAGGAAGTAATACAAGTCAAAGGCAATGTCACACTTTTCAGGTGACATTGCCTTTGACTTACCACCCAAGGGTTAGGTAAATAACGGAAAAAATTTTCTCAGAACCGTAATTTCAAGTTCACGAAAAATTCCCGGCCGGGTGCGGGTTGATAACTGTTGTAATCCGGTCCGTTATTGGGTTCGGTGAATCCAAAATAGCGCTCGTCAAACAAGTTCTTGACGTATAAGCCGATGTCACCGTTAAGCCAGCCGATTTTCCAGGTATAGTCCAGATTCAGGTTATAAATGTTGAATCCATCAACCCAGGATGAACGGATGCTGCCAGGTTGATAATAGGTCTGGCCGATGGTGTAGTTGTTATATATGGAATCATCGACCTGGATACACCATTTCGATTGCCACTGCGTTCCTACTGTAACGGTAAAATGATTCAGGAAGCTATAGGATATCTGGGCCGTAAGCATGTGTTCCGGAATGTTGGGCATCCAGTGTCCTTTGATATTGTAGATCCCGTTAATGGTATCGGTATAATCGGGAGCAGTATATCTGAAGTGAGAATAGGTATAAGCAGCATCAATGACGAGATTCTTCACCGGCGACCAGGATACAAAGGTCTCAATACCCCATTTGTTGCTTTTTCCTATGTTCTTGTAAAATGCGGTATTATTTCCCCTGCCGGGCACGCTAAAGCGGGCGAACTCGTTATCGGAAAAAATATCAAAGCCGGTAACATCGTAATGGAATACATTACCGATATCGCCCCTGACCCCTAATTCAACACCTTGGGAGGTTGAGGGTTTAATAAGTTCGTTGAACCCGCCCCACGTCACAGGATTGTTATATAATTCATCGTTCGAAGGGGTTAAAAATCCGGTTCCATAATTAGCATAAACGTTGGCAAATTTCGCGATGTCCCAAGCCAGGCCGATCCGGTAGGTTGGTTTATCGAAAACTTTTGAGCCATCCGGCGAAACCGAATCAGGTACCGGGATGTTGTTCGTCAGGCTGGTATAAACATAATCATAGCGGAGGTTCAGGATTGCATATACTTTTTTTGCAATGTCAAGTTTGTCGATCAGGTAAATTCCCGCGCTGCGTTGTTTGATGATCTGGTTGATCAGGATCGCGTTCTGATCAAAACATTGACGGCTCCAGTAGCTGTCAACCCGGTTTGAATCCCGTTGGTTTTCGGGGGGGACTGCATATTCATGTTCGGTGATGGTCTGGGTTTGAAAATCCGCTCCGATACTCAGGTGGTCCATGAGGTTTTCTTTCCCGAAATGAAGGTTGTACTGTGTAGAACCACCCAAGTTGATATAGGGTTTGTAATCATCCCCGTTGTTGGAAGTTTCGCGGTAATAATTCGAACGGACAAATCCTTTTACCTGGAGATCCTGGTTTTTAGCTAACTGGAACCTGCCCAGCAGGGCGCCGGTTAGCCTTTTTGTATCATGAAATTCGTTATAGGGGACCGCGTCGGTATTGGCGGCCCGGGGCCCGAACGTTTCATACCGGTACAGGTTTATTCCTTCGGAATTCTGATTGAAGTAGTTGGTATAGGTCAGTATTTGTGTGATCATGATCTTATTCGAAGGGGTCCAGCGTACTTTTTCACTGAAATTATCTGCCATGAAGGACTGATGTTCACGGTAACCATGGCCCTGTGAATGAGAATAGGATACACTGTAATTAATTTTATCCTGGGTTCCATCAACATGTCCCAGAATTTTCCAGAAACCATAGGATCCGGCAGAAGCTGACAACATGGTGTTGACTGGTTTTTTACCGCCATCCAGGGTAGTGATGTTTATGATACCCCCTGTGGCATTGGCGCCATAAAGGGAAGCAGCAAGACCTTTAACAACCTCGACATTTTTAACTGTTCCCCAGTCAACATCGTAGAGGTCCGGGCAATATCCACCCGGATCATTGACCGGAACGCCATCCATAAGGACTTGTATTCCCCTGAAACCGCTTTCGGACAGGATGCCTTGTCCACGGATATATAAATGGACCCTTGATCCATCGGTCCCGTTATCAACCCTGACCCCTGGGACAAGCCGCAATGCTTCATCTGCAGCAATGGTTTTTTGCATGAAAGTCAATTGAGTCCCATTTACAATGGAGACCGCGGCCGGTATTTCCTTAAGCGGAATGTCGGTCCTTAAAGCTTTGACCACAAATTCATTCAGCCGGATAGTGTCTTTAAGGGCTGATTGGGCATCCCTTGATTTCCGTTCTTTCTGGCTGAAACCTTGCATGGAAAATGCAAGAACACAAGCGATTAATATTAGTATTTTTGATTTCATATATAAATTATTTTTCCCCCTCAAAAAGGGGAATTACTGATTAATTAAGAATTAATGAAGAATTAAAAATCAGACTGACAAATGACGATTGTCATTCCGGGGTCAGGAAACTTTGGGAGGGGGTGCAAAAAGGGTTAAAAATACAGAGATCAATGGTTTGGTTTTTTCTGGAAAGAGAAACCTGATGCCATCCTGGCCGGAATGCTGATCCGTTTCAAGCGGGAGGGCCTGTGTGACCAGGTTATGTGACAGGGCGAAATTGATTTTCCGATGAAGGTTCTTGAGGAATCCCGCGATCAGTAATTCTTCTTTGGCATCATGGATACAAATGAACACGCTCTTGTTTCCTTTTTTTATTTCCCGGATGATATCGTAGAGCTTGCCTTTGTATCTGATTTCCCGGTCATTGATCCGTCTAAACTCCGGATTGCGAATGGGCTGTGTGACCTCAAGGATTATTTGTCTTCGCCTGGATTGGCGGACGTGAAGAAAAGCCTGCATTTCCTGCTGAACCATGTATTTGTTGAGCTCGAAAACCATGTAATTTCCCATGGAGCTATATAGGAAGACGAAAAGAAAAAAATATGTCAGACCTTTCCTCAAAGCCATAGATTGTTTAATCATCTATTCTCCCAGCGTTATCTTTGCAGGATGGAAAGGATGAGCGCCGAAAGTGGATGTAAAAATATACTTTTTTTGTGAATATTGTTAGGTCGAAAGAATAACACGCGGTATTTCAGTGCGTATCCAAGCCATGCATCATATAAACCAGGTGGAGGAAGGAAGAAAAGATCTCCGCCAGGTATTCATTTACTGCTTTAACGCTGCCCGGGAGGGTGAATACAAGCGATTTGCCCATGACACCGGCGACGGAACGGCTAACCAGGGCATTGGGCTTACCAGCGCCATATTTGATGCGGATCATTTCCATGATCCCTGGAATTTCTTTGTCTAATAAGGGTTTCACCACGTCGGGCGTGAAGTCCCTGGGACCGATACCAGTGCCTCCCGTTGTGATCACCATGTCGATGAGCTCTTCTTTGGCCTTATGCAGCAATGACTCCAGCTTTTGAGGATCATCGGGGATCAGGGAATCATGGATGAAATGATGAAGGCCCCGGGTATCGAAAAACTCTTTTGTTAATTCACGGATGCGCGGCCCGGACCGGTCTTCATATTCACCAGAAGCAGCGCGGTCGCTGAGCGTAATAACAAGAATCCGGTACATTTTGGGATGAAATGTCAGCTCCATTCCAGCCTTTAATTGTCCGGGACTCAGGACCCTGCAGAAAATACCCTCTCTGGGCATGACACAATCGCCCACTTCTTTGAATATGGCACAGGAACTTCCATGACATTCTTTTCCGATCTGGGTGACTTCCAGCTCAATATCACCGGATGTGAACCGGTCCAAAGGATGGGTTTTCCATAATTCAATTCCCGTTGTCGTGATATTTTCCGCAAATTCCCCCGGTAAGACTTTCCGGCCGCTGGTCTTTTCGAATTTCTGTATGCTTTCGGTACCCAGAAGGCTAACCTGCCGGTTCCAGCGCCCTGCATGTGCATCCTCCTTCACGCCGTACTGAGTAAGATCGATATAACTTACTGGCGTCTTAGCAGTACCTTTCGCCTGCGAAATATTAACGGAAATAACCTGAAGTGAATACATTTACGAATAATTTTAAATGGCGCCCTTCATCCAGTATCTTACACTTTCGTCTTTTCAATGAGCCTGATTTCATCGATGATCATCGTTTTATCGACTGCTTTGCACATATCGTATATGGTAAGCAGGGCAATCGAGACGGCGGTCAACGCTTCCATTTCGATGCCGGTGGGACCGGTGCAACGGGCAGCGCTGACAACGGCAACGCCCGTTTCTTCAAGGGTTGCCGCCACATCGAGTTTCGTGATCTGTAACGGATGACAAAGCGGGATAAGGTCACAGGTCCTTTTACCTCCCTGAATGCCTGCAATTTCGGCCACGGTAAGGACATCCCCCTTCTTCATTTTATTTTCGCGGATCAGTTTCACGGTTGCGGCATCCAGCCGGATGTGTCCTTTGGCTATGGCCGTCCGCAGCTGATCAGGCTTGCCCGAAACATCCACCATCTTCGCTTTTCCCTCTTCTGAAACATGCGTTAGTTTTTTCATCCCCCAATATTATGAAATCTTCCGTTCAAATTCACTGTTCCGCGTTCAGGTTTTTCATCCAGCGCCAATTCCAGCGCTTTCCTGACACCCAGTTCGCGAATGCTGAATTGTGCATTGCTGAACAAACAAGGACGGATCATGCCATTGGCTGTCAGTCTCAGCCTGTTACAATGGAGGCAATCGCCGCCATGGCCGTTTTCGACTATGGTAAAACGTCCATCTGCAAGGCTCATTTCGTGGATAAACCGTATTTCCAACCCTTTTTTTTCACCGTATTCCCTTACTGACCGGGCATCTGGTTCATCGGAGGATTGCCGGACCACGCAATTGATCTTCACGGGATATAACCCGGCTTTTTTTGCTGCCTCAATTCCTTCGAAAACGTGATTGATGTTACCTCCACGCGTGATTTCCCGATACCTGACAGGATCGGTGGCATCGAGGCTGATATTGATCCTGTGTAGCCCGGCATCCGCCAGATCCGCGGCAAAACCGGCCAATAAAATTCCATTGGTTGTCAGTCCCAGGTCCAGAATACCCCCGATGGTTGCGACATTCCTTACAAAGGATACAATCCCTTTTCTGACAAGGGGTTCTCCGCCGGTGATCCGCACTTTAGTGATCCCCATCTTTACCGATTCCCTGATCACATCGAGCATTTCTTCATAGGAAAGGATCTCGTCATGTGTCAGCAACGCGACCCCTTCTTCGGGCATACAGTATCTGCAACGCAGGTTACAACGGTCGGTGACGGAAACCCGAAGATAGTTGATGTTCCGGTTAAAGCGGTCGTACATGGACCTGTTCCCCTCTTTTAAGTTCAGTGATCCAGGGTTCTATGGCAAGGATCCCGTTGGCATGAATGTATGCATTGATGTGGGCCGATCCGTGGTAGTCAACCGGAAAAACCTGGTCACCGTCAATCCTGACCGGGATCATTGTTTTACGGGGTGATTTTTTTCGTTGATAAGTCGTCCCCATACTGAGAATCAGTGGTGGAGAAACTGAAAATGAACCCATCATTTTTAAAAGAAAGGGTTTGACCATGATCTCAAAGAGGACGAATGAAGAAACCGGGTTACCGGGAAGGCCAAAGACAAACTGATCTCCTTTTACGCCAAACAAAGTAGGTCTGCCTGGTTGTATGGCAACACTTTTAAAGAGGATTTCGACCCCGACATTTTTAAGGATTTCCGGGACCAGGTCGAATTCTCCCATAGAAACGCCACCGGTTAGCAATACCCCGTCGTTATTGTCAAATGCTTTGGCGACAGAGTTGTATAATGCCGTTTCCTGATCGGATGCGATACCCTTGTATGTGGCCGCTGCGGGGACCAATGTAAGCTGGGCCATCAGCTGACTGGCATTGGAATTCCGGATCTGTGCGGGCGCTGGTTTATCACCGGGTTCGACCAATTCATCCCCGGTTGACAGAACGGCAACACGGGGAAGTCTGGCCACCTGGGGATGAGTTGCGCCAACGCTGGCCAGCGCCGCAATATGGGCCGGGCGGATAATTGTCCCTTTCTCCAGCACACGGTCTGCTGTTTTTATATTTTCGGCCCGGTAGCAGATGTTGTGGGCATTTGTGCCCGGAACAAACCTGATCATCTGATCGCCTGCAGGCTCTGTATCTTCAACCATGATAACGCCATCGGCGCCGGATGGCAGCATGGCCCCTGTCATTATTTTTGAACACTCTCCCCGGCCAATAGTTTTCTGAGGTATGATCCCGGCAGGGATGGTCTCCATTACCCGCAGGGAACCCGTTGAAACATCTTCCATCCTACAGGCATAACCATCAACAGCCGATTTATCGAACGGGGGCATGTCGATATCCGAAAAAATATCTTCAGCTAGCGCCCGGTTAACGGTATCCGATAACGGAACCCTCACCGTACCAGTAAAACGGGTGTTCTGAAGAACGATTTCCAGGGCTTTTTCAAAAGGGACCATAGTTTCCATTTTCAAAAAATCAATCGTGCAATAATAAAACAAATTATCGGGAAAAATATTTTACAGCCGTTGCTTTGAAATGGGCCCAGACAAGATTTCCTTCCGAAAGGTTAAGTTTAACAAGAGAATTGCCGGTTACCAGTGCATGGAGGATGATCCCGGTATCAATCGTCACCTCGTAGCCAAACCGGGATGGGACGATCTCGGTGATCCGGCCCTTGAAATTATTGATCATGCTGGTATCGATCGGATCCTTCGAGAGAACAATATCCTCACCGCGTATGATGATGAAACCATCGGGATTGGATTCGCCGGTGACAAGTCCGATCAGGATGTTACCGGTTTGTGCCCTTGTGGATCCGTTGGCGGCAGATAGCGTGACCGGGAAAAAGTTTCTCAGTCCCGCGAAATGGGCAACAAAGGCAGACCGGGGATGCTGGAAGACTTCTTCGGGTGTCCCTTCCTGGATGATGGAGCCTTTGTCGATCACGGCAATACGCGTTCCAAGCGAGAGCGCTTCTTCGTAATCATGGGTCACATGAAGGATAGTTTGTCCTTCGCGGTGGATCTGGCGCAACAACGCCCGCAGGTCTGATTTTAAAAGGTTGTCGATGGATGCCAGGGGCTCATCCAGCAGAAGGATTCGCGGTTTTTGAATGAGTGTCCGGGCGAGGGCTACACGCTGTAACTCTCCTCCTGAAAGGGTAGCCGGTCTGCGGTCCAGCAAGGAAGCTATGCTGAGCCGGTTGGCCATGTCTTCAACCTTTGCTTTTTTCTCAGCATGGGATGCAGGGGAACCTTTCAATGCATAAAGCAGATTTCCGCGAACATTCATGTGAGGGAAGACGGCATGATCCTGAAAAACCAGTCCGATCCCCCGATGCTGGATCTTTTCACGGGTAATATCCCGGCCATCCAGGAAAAGGTTCCCTTCATCAGGAACAACAAGTCCGGCAATGGTCTCAAGCACCATCGATTTCCCTGCTCCGGATTCTCCCAAAAGGATGAAATAATCCCCGTCATTCACACTGAAAGATACCTTGTCCAGAGTAAAAGAGGAGTGCCATTTTGATATATTGGAAAGGGACAGCAAGGGAAACAGGTATTAAATTGTAAATAATCATTTGTCTTTATCTTCATGATCCTTGGCGAGCCACCGGAAAAGGATGAAAAGGGTTAAAGAGATCAGGATGAAAAGAACCGAGACGGGCCGGGCATATTTCAGGCCGAAAGCGCCAAAGCGTTCATAGATCATCACGGGTGTTATCATGGGGTGGTAAGCGATGATGATCACGGCGCCGAATTCGCTCATTCCACGGGCAAACATAAGGATAAGCCCCGACACGATATTGCGCCAGGCCAGGGGCAACGATATGGTGAAAAAGACCCTGGATGGGGAGGCGCCCAATGTTAAGGCTGCCTTTTCGAGCCGTTCGGGAACCCCGGCGAATCCATCCCGCGCCGTGTTGATCAGGTAGGGAATACTCACAAAAGCCATGGCAATGGCAATCCCTGCCGGATGCCCGATAAAATTAAGGCCTATGGCCGAACCCAGCTGGCCCAGGACCGAATCGCGGCTGACAAAGCCTAGCAATGCAATACCGGCAGCCGAATGCGGTATCACCACGGGAAGGTCGATGATGCCTGTTACCAGGCGTTTCATCGGAAAATTTTTCCTGGCCAACAGATAGGCAAATGGAACCGCTGCAAGGGAAAAAATAAAAGTGCCGGTTAGGGAGGTCCAGATCGTCAGCCATATACTGCTTTGTACCTCCTTTTCCTGGGCCGTTCCGATCAAAGTCTGGGGACTGGTTTTCAAAATCATACCCAGCAGTGGCGCGATGATGAAAAGTAAAACCAAAGCCCCCGCGAAGGTAAAAACCAGGTTTAGTATGCTGACTTTTTTCAAAACACTGTAATTCTTATTTATTTTTTAACCAGTTAACCACGGACACGATCCCATTTCAGGGAGGAGAAATGGATCACTGAATATTTTCCATAAAGATGTCTGAGACCGCTTTTACTGCGCGGTCGGAAAAAAAGTCGCAGGAGGGGAAAATACGAAATTTTCCGCCATCTTCATCCTTGGCACAGGGGACGACAAGGATCCCGGCCTGATCGTTGCGGTTCGCGATCTCGCTGAAAGAATAAACCGAACGATACCCGTCTTTTCCAACGACAGCAACAAGTCCTGTCCTAAGATTGTTTTTGCTGAATGAAAAATCTTTTCGCAGGACATCCTTTAAAAATACTCCCGAAAATGGTTGGGTACTGTGAATTCCCCGGCCTTTACCATAAAAAATAGTGTGGAGCGTTTCCGTCTGAAGGGTAGAAGGAAGCGAAGAAATTGATTCCACAGTTTTCGTTTGATTATGTATAATGATTTCCGGAGAGTACAACGGCTTCATTTCCCGGTTAACGGCAAAGGAACGTGCGTATGATTTCACGGTGATCCTGACAGGACTGGAAATATTCCGCTCCGTGATCAGGTCGCCGCCAACGATCAACCTGCTTTCTGCAGGAAGTGGCCAGAGGTCCTTGGTTTTACTGGGGACGATCCGCATCGCGTCGGTCGCGATAATGATGTTGTGAAGAAAGTTAGGATAGTAAATCTCACCCCAGGTTAAAATAACCTTTTCTCCTTTGGCATTCTCAATTTCCACATACGCGTCAATGATGGGAGAGAAATCGGCCTTGTTTTTCTTTTTCAGGATCCGGTCGTTGAGAATGTCGAACAAGGAGTATCCGTCATAGCGATAAGCTCCGATAAAAGCGTTGCTTCCATCCTCTTTAAGCAGCGTTTCCTTTACGATGACGCTGTGTTTTGGTAGTCCTGAGAAATCTATTTTTCCAGGATTTTCCACCTCCCCTGCAATTTCCAGATCTGCCACCGGCAATGAATAAGTTACTTCGTTATCGTAAAAATTATTCGTTTTATCATTCCGGTCAACAGCAATGGATTTATTCATCCGGAGAGTGCCGGCATTGTCAGGGACAGGGTTCATATTTTGTGAAAATGCTGACTGTAAAAGTAAGCTGAAAATGGTAATTGTTAAAACTTGTTTCATGGTTTTTAAGTTTATCCTGATGTTTTAAAATTTAACAGTGATTTCGGCATTGATCATCCTTCCCGGGCTTTGCTGAAGACGGTCATCAACATAGATTACGTCGAAAATATTATCCATATTGACTGCTGCCGTCAGATGTTTAAAAAAAGTGTGCCAGACACGGATGTTAAAAGTACTGTACGCCGGATATTTTGTTATCAGCAGGACCGGGTCGGCTTCATTTTCATCATTGATCCACCGGGAACCGACAAATTTATACAGTAAATTCAGATTGAGGATCTTATTTTTCAAGGT